>NZ_JAKUWE010000006.1:0-108467 GCF_026782235.1 Streptococcus oralis
AGAAGGTCACACTTCCATCGGCAGCGTTTTTCACTGTTTCGACAACAGTTCCATCTTCCTTCTTCAATTCAAAGCTGTATTTACCTGCTTCAAGAGCTTTTCCTTCAAGAACTTTCTTAGCTCCAAGAGTGACACTTGTAGCTCCTGCTGGTGTGTACTTGTTGGTGAAGACTAGATCTTTTGCTTCTTTTGAAACAGTTGCTTTCAATTCAGTTGCGCTGACTTTTTCAACTTTAACTTCAACTTCTTGAACTGTCTTATCGTAAGTGATTCCTGTTTCAGATCCAGCAACTTCTGAGATAGTGTACTTGTGAGTTCCCACTTGGCTCTCATCATATGAGATTGGTGAGAAGGTCACAGTTCCGTCGGCAGCGTTTGTCACTGTTTCGACAACACTACCGTCTTCTTTCTTCAATTCAAAGCTGTATTTGCCTGCTTCAAGATTCTTACCTTCAAGAACTTTCTTAGCTCCAAGAGTGACACTTGTAGCTCCCGCTGGTGTGTAAGTATTCTCGAATGCTTTTTCGCCGTCATAAGCAACGGTTGCTTCAAGGACACCTTTACCATTGTCCGCTACAGTTACTGTAGCTGTGATGGTTTTAGTATCGTACTGGATACCTGTAGCAGTACCCGCTTTTTCAGCAATCTTATAAGTATAAGTGCCTGCTTCATTGAAGGTCAACTCTTTAAACTTAACTTTGCCGTTGGCATCATTCTTCGCTGTTTCAACATTACCAGCCTGGTCTGTCAAAGTGAACTCAAATTCATCAGCTTTCAACTCACGTCCAGTCAACTTCTTAGTCACTTCAAGAGAAGCTGAAGTTGGTTTTACTGCATACTTATTGGTAACAGTTAATTCTGCTGTTTGTTCAGAGGTATAGCCATCAACTGTAGTAACTGGATTTCCACCTTTATCAACCTCTTTAACACTGTAGGTATATGTCACACCATTTTGATCGGTCGCAGGAAGATCTGACCATTCTACAGCACCGTCTGTCTTAGGTACTTCTTTTTGGTCAGCATCTGTAACTGCTTCTTCAGTACCACCTTCTAGAGTACGATACAATTTAAAGAAGAGACTTGGACGAACACTATCTGTTCCACCAGTCCAGACTTTATTCGCAGTTACTTTTGTTTTTGGAACCTCATAAGTATTGGTTACTTGTGTCTTGTCTGCATTGTAAGAGACGATGTAGTTATGATCGTTAGATGCGACTTTCTCTCCTTCTTTCAAAGGAAGTTCAGTAGTATCTTGAAGCTCACGAACAGAGTAGATTAATTTTGTTCCATCAACATCATACTTAGGAAGTTGTTTCGCCCATTTGTAAGTATAAACACCATTGGATTCTGTCACTTCTGGAGTATAGCTACCAGAAACAGGTTTAGAGTCCTCAATAGTCTGTCCTTCTTTATGGACATACAAACCGAGCTTAACTTTCTTATAATCTGAGGCTTTTCCACCTACCCAAGTCTTAGTAGCTTCAAAGTCAACTGTCTCACGTTTGTTGGAGATGTTTAGAGGAACACCCTCTTTTTTCATCTCTACTTCAAACTCTTGACTATTTGCAATATAACCTGACTTAGGTGCTTTTTCTTTTACAATGTATTGACCTTCTGAGAGAACTGGAGAAAGGGCAACGCCATGTTCATCTGTCGTAATTTCAGCAACTTTCGTTCTATCACTCTTCTTAAGAATTTCAAAGACAACACCACTTAACTTCACAGCAGCATCCGCTTCATCATACTTGGTGATTTTAATTTTACCAGCAAGATCCGCTGTAACAGTTGCACCAGCTCCTTTAACGGATTTGACACCTGATTTCATAGTTGTGCTACCAGTGTCTTTTCCATCCCAAGATTTCCAACTTTTCTGAGGGACACCATCATAAGTTATCCCTGCACTGTTAACAACTTCCGTTCCATCTGCAGGAGTAGTCGTATTATACTCTAAACGTAAAGTTTTAGTCCCTGTATTGGTTGGCAATAAAAGTTCAAATGAAGTACCACCATTTTTGAGGGTTAACAGTGCCGTATCATCTGGATTCGCTTGATAAACTGTCGGATCCGTTGTAACTTTATATTCGTGACCATAGGAAACAACATCTGCGCTACTTGTATTCTGTGTCTTGTATTCCACCTCAAAGAATCTAAAACTATCTACAAGATAAGTTGCTAGAGACCCCTTACTGGTGTCAATGCTATCATTGATCTTGACAACTTTTCCAGTTAAATCTTCGCCAGCACGATTGATTCGCATCCACCAGGCTAGATGGTCCGTATCAGAAGTTGTCCATCCACCCTTATAACCAATTTCGCCTTCAACTGGCACATCTTGGCTATCACTACCATGAGGTTTAAAGGTAATTGTTTGATCTTTTCCTCCAGGCAAATGATACGTAACTTTATTCACTTCTCCAGTTGTTTTTAGTATTGAAGTAGCATTAAATGTCCCTCTAATATCTTGCTTATCTTCAGCTTTTTCATTAAATGTAAAGGTTATTGTCTTCGTAGCACTACTTGCTGTAACTTGTCCTAGTACCTCTCCACTTACACTATCCTTTAATTCAAATGTAGCGTCAACTAAATCTAGACCATCTGGAGCTTTTACGGTGAAATAATCACCATTCTTTATCTCTCCTGCTCCTAAATTGGGAAAACTGTACTCCCCATAATAGAGAGCCCGTACCTCTTTTTGTCCCTTAGAATGCCAAAAAGTTTCGTTAGCTACACCAGACCCCGAACTTCGTATTTCAACATTTGACAATGTGACCTTATCTGTCAAATC
Source organism: Streptococcus oralis (assembly GCF_026782235.1). Taxonomy (GTDB): domain Bacteria; phylum Bacillota; class Bacilli; order Lactobacillales; family Streptococcaceae; genus Streptococcus; species Streptococcus oralis_CC. Next base: position 2,786 of record NZ_JAKUWE010000006.1, read on the forward strand.
TTGCGCCTGTACTGGATTTGAGAGAGCTATCGAGCCAAACAAAACTAGAAGTGGCGTTAAAATGTAGAGCCACAATTTTTTTAATTTCATGATTTTTCCTTTCTAAATAATTAAAATGAATTGAACAGTGTATTATCTCCCTTAATAAGCAACACCCCTTTCAATCGTAAGATTCATTGATACAATATCTGCATAATTTATGTAAAAATGATGCAATTACGATATTGATTTTGTTCAAGAGCTATTTCTAATCTTTAGCAAGGATATCACTACCCTTAGTCAGTATGGAAATATAGCAAAAAGCCACTTCCATTATACGATAATTACTGATGATAGTCTAGTAATTTTCATAAATTAATAGACTAACTTCTACGTGTAGAGTTCAATATAAAGTATTCAGAATAATTAAAATCGTCTTACAATAAAATACGTGCCATATTAGATTTATCAATTGCCTTTACTTATTATTCATTTCCTCTCCTCTGAAATATGAATCAAATAAATAATATGTGATAAATCAATCACTTTAAAAGCAAAGAAGGATTATATTATCATTAATCTTTCTAATAAATCGCCAAAGCACTTCTAAATAAACACAGGCCTTACTTTAAAGGAGAGGTCTTATATACTAAAACTATGATTGTGGATACCCATTTACTGAAAGCAATCAGACCTAATATTAAAAATATAAGACCATTTGAGGAATCCAGTAGATACTATTAGTCTAAAAATATCTCTCACGAATTTGTAAATCTCTTGAATTATATAGAGTAAAAAAATATAAAACAAGAACTAACTCATGTTATTGAACAGTATATAAAAGAAAAAGAATAGGAAAGTTTCTAAAGAGAAAGCAAAGAATCATCGGACTAGAACTACTAGCTGAATGCCCCATTACTAGAGTGTGGCTTTTCCTTAAATCAAACATCCTAAGGTCATTTTTCTGCTATCACAGATGTTAAAGCATTTAAATTTAATGCCAACATGGCAACCGCCTGGTAAAAACCTTTACAATTCAGGATATGCTTAAATTATGCTAGGTATGATCATTTGGCATGTCAATAGAATCAACCCGTCAATGATTTCTGCTTAGATAAATTCACAACTTATTGTTAAAAGTCGCATCTATTCTCTGAAAAAGGCTAAAAAATCGAAAGTGAGAAAACTTTTATTCAAGGGAACTCCTAAACGAGTATAGATAAGAAATAGAGAGATACCATAAATAAACAGTCTCGGTTTATATAGGTGGCAATTTCGTAGGAACTACCTCAGAAGTAGGGAACTAGAAATGTTTTATCTTTTCATTGTTCAAAAGGGTAGTAGGAATTCTTTGCGAAGTTCTCGTCGTATATCGGCTCCAAAATAATTTATCCAAGGATTTAGTTCCGTACAGTATTACAGCCTTTTAGTCTTATTTTAATCAATTTATTATAGTAGCATGCCCTATAGTAGTTTGTTCAAGATCTTCTAAAGACATAAAATTCTTCTCAGATTTCTGAAACATCTCAAATTTAATAATTCCCCATAAGAGCTCCATCATGCCGTGCCTGAACAATTACTTTTGTTATAGTATCGATGCTCTAGAAATCAAAAAGAACACCCCGAAAGATGCTCTTTGTAAGTATCGTAATTCTTTCGAATTAACGTTTACTAAATTGTGATGCTTTACGAGCTTTCTTAAGACCTGGTTTGAACAGAATTAGTTTTAATAAATTTCAAAACTCTTCAAAATCAGCGTTTTCCCTTATTTACAGAAAGTGGATTTTCATATAATTTCAACTAATTTGATTTGAATGGTATAAATTTTACCCCCAAAATACACGAATTGAGCTACTAAATACCAAAATTCACACCATTATTGTTTAAAAAACAAAGCAAGTGATTTTCTAACAGTCACTTGCTTTTTGTATCAATGATTTTCTACAAAATTTAAAATATTTTCATAGGTTAATAAGGGAACAATCTGTTCAACAGTTAAATGAAATGTTTTTTATTTTTGATATACAATAAGTCATGTTTTATAAATATCATATCACCTTTATGGTTATGGAGATTACTTTGTCAGGGATTTTAATCTCATTTGAAAGAACTTTTCTACACGATAAAAATATTATAGGTTATCTTGTATATTTGAGATATTGACAATTTGGTTAGTTAATGTTAAGATATCCTTACCGACAACCATATCGGTAAGGAGGAGCAAATGAAAAGAGAAAGGCTAACAGCAAATGAAAGAAAATTAGAAATACAGAATATTGCATTGGAAGTTTTTACAATAAAGGGATATAAAAACACAAGTATGCATGATTTAGTACAAGCTACCGGACTATCCGCAGGAGGATTGTATCATCATTATAAAAGCACATCTGAAATTCTTTACGACATGATAATCCGAGGTTGTAAATATAGGGAAGATATTATTAAAAAAAAGATAGCTGAAATTCCAAACCCTTTAGGTATAGAGGTATTAGCTGAACTAATGGTTGATAAGGCGCTTTCCAACAATATATTTGTTCCAATATATGTTATGTTCTTGCAGTCGATGCAGGAAGATGAAACCTTACAACAACTTTATAAAGATATAAGGGATAGTAATATAAGGGATTTTGAGCAAATGTTAGAGGAAAACGGAGGTTTGACGATTTCTAAAGAATCTTGGAATTTACTCAATGATTTGATTAATACTTTCATCTTAGGTTGTGAGACATTGGGTATCAGAGAACATTTAATTTCACAACGTCACATTCTTAAAAAAATGGTCATTGACGTTCTAATAGAAAACGAAGAAGAGGTGTAATTGTATGAATAAAAATAGTAAAGAGCTGTTAACAGAGCAGCCATTACAAATATTAATTAAGCTATCATTACCTGCGATATTAGGAATGATTGTTATTGGAGTATATCCGTTAATGGATGGGATTTTTGCGGGTCAAATACTTGGTGAAAAAGCCATGACGGCAGTAGGCATTGCTACCCCATTTACCTACATCAATACAGGGATTGCTACCTTGATTGGTGTAGGGTCAACATCTTTACTTTCCAGAGCAATTGGAGAAGGAAATCAAAGAACCATTGACAAAGTTATGGGGAATCTTTGCTTTTGGGTTTTGTTATTGTCAACAATCGTTACAATATTAGGGTATTTATTTTGCGGACAACTTCTTATGATATTTGGAGCTAAGGGAGAACTTTTAAATCTTTCTACTCGTTATTTACGAATTATTTTTCTTGGATCCATATTTGTGAATTTTGCACAGGCAGCTAATATGGTGATGCGTGGTGAGGGTTTAATGAAACGAGCCATGTTAATTATGTCATTGGGAGCAGGAATAAATATAGTATTAGATCCAGTTTTAATGATAATGTTTAGAGAACATGGAGTTGAGGGAGCTGCTATTGCTACAATAACAGCACAATTTATTCAGGCAGTATTTACGCTTTGGTATTTTAAGAAAAAAAGTGAAACTGTAAAAATTGGCTTGATAAGAAAAGAAAAGGAAATAATAGGAGAGATGTTTTCGGTAGGAGTTTCTGCTATGCTTATGCAGGTACTTACTATTATTCAACAGAGTTTTCTTTATAGTCAGGCATTTCGATATGGAGGAGAAACTTCAGCAGCCATTATGGCAGTATCATTAAGAATACAAGCTTTTTCTTTCATTCCGCTATGGGGAATGAGTCAAGGATTACAACCTGCTATTGGTGCCAATTTCGGAGCGAAGCAATATAATAGGGTAAAAAAAATATTTAATGTTTTTACTATTAGTTCCATTGTATTGGCAGCTTGTTTTTGGATACCGGCAGAAGGATTTGCTAAACAGATTCTTAATTTATTTGGATTATCTGATGAAACACTATTTTTAGCGGTTCCAAACTTTCGTATAATGTATAGTATTTTCATTGTTTATGGGGTAATGATTATGATTATGACATTTTTCCAAGCGATTGGAGATGGTAAAACAGCTGGTGTTTTAGTTATGCTAAGGCAAGTAATTTTATTTATTCCAACCATGATTTTTCTTCCATACATATTTGGAGCACAGAGTATTTGGTATGTTATACCTATAGTTGATGGTATTGTTGTATTGTTGGGATTGCAGAGATATTTTACAACAGTTAAGAAAATGAAATAACTAATAAATTATGTAGAAGAGCAGTAAATCGAAAGGTTTACTGTTTTTTTCTTGTTTATTATATCTTTTAATTAAATACCATTCTCTATTCCTTAGTGTGAATCTAACAAATTTATGATATACTAGTAGTAGTACTATACAAGGAGGTTTACTGTGACTCTTGATGTAAATAAAGATAAATTAACTATTCTAGGAGTTCAATTTGATAACTTCTCAGATTTTGATACCGTTTGGTATGCTATCGGATCATCAATGATTGAAAATTATGAACCTACTGTTCAAAATGTGATTGATTTAAAAGCTCATGTTATTAACAGACGAAAGGAATTAAATATTGGTTGAAAAAACTGTGATTTGAATAACCTTCAGTAAATGCTTAAAATCAATGTTTTCCCGCTTTTTTAGAAAATAGAATTTCATTAAATTTTAATAAATTTCATTTGAATGGTGTGAACTTTACCCTAAAAATACACGAATTGAGCTAGATTTTATCAAAAAGTTCACAGCATATAAAATTTATCTATTACATTTTCGTTTTCCTGCTAAAGCAAGTAGTCCAACACTTGCCCCAAGGAATGCTAAAAGTCCTGAATCCTTCGTTCCTGTATTTGGAAATTGCTTGGAAAGTTTGGATTTCAGTTGAACTTAAAATAGCGCAATATCAGGGTTTTTCAGATTGATATCTACTGATTCATTTCATAAAATTTGAAGCAATATTTTTAAAATAGGGAATTTCCTAATTCAGAACCTTCACTCAGACCATAACCCTACTTATCCTAATAAAGTTTGGAGTATTGGAATAACAATGATAAAGAGCACTGTACTTAGAGTCACCACATTCGTCGAAAACTCAACATCTCCTTTTCCTTGATTGGCAAGGATTGGAAGAACTGCTAGAGCTGGTGTAGCAGACTGAATCATAAAGGTCTTAAATTCTGCTGTTGCCATATTTGGGGCAAAAAACTTCAATACAAGAAGCATGGTCAGAGGAGCTAGGATAAAGCGTCCAACCAAAGTGACGATTGTATCTTTATCAAAAGCAATCGTATTCAAGCCTGCCTTTGCAAGAACAATACCGATATAGATAAGAGATAGTGGCGTTGTTAAACTACCAATATAAGTCAAGGTACTTTCCGCAAAACTTGGGACAGGAAGACGGAGCACTAAAAATACGAGGGCTACGAGAAATCCCAATAAAGGTGCTGGGAAGAGCTTCTTCCAGTTGAATTTTTGAGCTTGCTTTGAAGCCCCTTCTTTGCTATCCGAGGTCATTAGATAGACACCTAATGTCCAAGTAGATACCGTATTTGTAATATAATACACCAAGAAGTAGGGAAGGGCTTGATCTCCAAACAGAGCTATGTTTAAAGGCAAACCAATAAAAATGGTATTGGCATTAACAAAGGTATTAATCATGGTTCCGCGACGGCCTGGGCGCACTCTAAAAAGTTTCACCGCCATAAAGGCCATTAGGTAACCGAGAATGAAGGCGATAAATGTATAGAATAAACCGCCAGACAAGCTAATCAATTTATCTAACGTTAAATATTTAAGAACAGAGGTAAAAATTGCCACTGGCATGGCCACATTCATAATGAGTTTAGATAAATCATTTCCAAAACTCTCTTGAAACCAACCACGGACTTGCAAGAAGTAACCTAAAATGATAATGACGATAATAGGTACAATACTCTGAATTGAAGTTAAAAAGATATCCATAGTCTCCCTTTCTATATGATCTAGCATATATTAGGAGGTGTACGAAGCATCCAGTCACACTCGTACACCCCATTTCCATTTACTTATTTATAGGTTGGATACCATTTCAAATCACGAACTGCTTTAGCCATATCAGTTTCTTTAGCACGTGCAAGACCTTGTTCTTGCGCTTTTTTAGCGACTGCTTCTGCTACTTTAATAGAAACATCTGCTACATACTTGAATGGTGGTAAGACAGGTGCTCCTGGTTGACCTGGATTAACAATACCACTCAATGAATGAGCCGCTGCTCCAATCATTTCATCCGTCAAAAGACTTGCTTCAGAAGCCAGCATACCTAGACCAAGACCTGGGTAAATCAAGGCATTATTGGCTTGACCAATCACATAGTCTACACCTTTATAAGAAACCGTATCAGCAGGAATTCCTGTTGCGACAAAAGCTTTGCCATCTGACCATTCGATCAAATCTTTGGCGCTTGCTTCGGCTAGCTTGGTTGGATTTGATAATGGGAAAATCATTGGACGTTCTGTGTTTTCACACATAGCTTCTACAATTTCTTTAGTGAAGGTATTGGGCTGAGTTGAAGTTCCTACTAAAATAGTTGGCTTCACAGTCTTTACTACTTCAAGCAGATCAGTTAACTTGTCTGCGTTGCTAAAGTCAGCACGTTTCTTAGCAAACGGTTTTTGTTCAGGAGTTAGGTCATCCATGTCATCAAATAGAAGACCTTGTTTATCAACCATAAAGAAACGTTTATAGGCTTCTTCTTCAGAAAGACCTTCACTCACCATTTCGCGAAGAACACGAGAGGCAATTCCTGCACCCGCGGTACCACCACCATAGCAGAGATAAACTTGATCGGTTAATTTTTCACCACTAATATCTAGCGAACCAAAGATACCGCCTAAAGTCACAATACCAGTCCCTTGGATATCATCGTTAAAGGTTGGGATTTGTTTCCGGTATTTCTCAAGAATATTAGCAGCATTTAAGCGACCGAAGTCTTCCCAGTGAAGGTAGAGTTTAGGAAAGAGACGTTCTGCTGTTTGAACGAATTGATCAATAAAATCATAGTAACGATCCCCACGAACACGTTCATGACGATTTCCTAAATAATTAGGATTGTTACGAAGTTCTTCACGGTTAGTCCCTGCGTCAATGACTAAAGGAAGGACCATAGAAGGATCGATTCCAGCAGCGCCAGTATAGACCATCAATTTCCCAACAGAAATATCGACACCATTTGTTCCCCAGTCACCGATTCCAAGGATTCCTTCTGCATCTGTTACAACAATGAGTCGAATCTCGCGATCGCCGGCGGCATTTTTCAAAGTTGCTTCAATATTTTCAGGATGATTAATATCAAGATATCCCGCATATTGTGGATCTACAAAGAGATCACTATAGCCTTCAATCGTATCTGCAATGGTTGGGTCATATACAATTGGATTGAATTCTTCCAAATGTTGAGCAAAGAGGTAATAGAAAAGAGTCCGGTTTGTATTAAAGATTTCCATTAAGAACAAACGTTTTTCCAGATTATTGACCTTTGTTTGCATTTGTGCATAGGTTTGCACTGCTTGCTCCTCGATGGTTTGAACGTAAGGTGGCAATAACCCAATAAGGCCAAGTTCCTTTCGCTCCTCTAAGGTAAAGGCAGTTCCCTTATTAAGGAAAGGATTGTTTAAAATATCATGTGCAGTCATAGTGCAACCTCCTTTTTTACTAATATTATACCACAAAAATGAATCGTTTATAAAACTTTGTTGTTTAAAAAATACAATCGTGTACGCATATGTTATAATGAGTCTACGAGAAAATTTATAATAAGCCTTTTGATACTTAAAACACTATTATTGATGACACTTTAAGTTGTTTTATAAATTTCTGAACTCATCAAACCCTCGACAATTACTCTTTACTAAAAGTTTCGAGTATAACAAAATAATTATACAAATTGGTAATCCTAATTAAAATAAATATCCTTTAAGTTTGCTATAGAGTACTTTGTGTTTTTTAAGGTGTTTTCTTGTCATACAAAACTTGTATTCTATTTATATGACAACTAAAAACTATTTACAACAATATATTTCCCAAAAAGTGAAATATTTTCGTACAAAAAACAAAATGAGCCAGGAAGAACTTTCTGAACAGGCGGGACTTGGTCTTAAGTATATCAATCAACTAGAAAACCAAAGTGTGAATCTGACCATTCACAGTCTAGAAAAAGTGATTGATGCCTTACAGATGACCCCAGAGGAGTTTTTCAATTTTAGTAGCCTTGAATCCACCTCTGATAAGACTGAAAATCTTTCACTAAAGAGATTGAACATGAAGATTAAACAACTTCCTGTTGATAAACGTGAAAAGATGTTAAGCATTTTCGAAAGTATCTTAGATAACCTCTGATATCCCTGACTCACATACATTATAACTGGTAAAAAAACGTATAGTCAAACGAAGTGATACGGATAAATATTATTTATCTGGTTATTTCCCTAGATGTTGAAAGTGAGCCTTTATGAACTTAAAAGACCTACAGTATTTTTATGATCTCTGCCAAGTCCAATCCTATACAGACGTAGCAAAACAGCACAAAGTTAGCCAACCTTCTATTTCTTATGCCATCAAGCGATTAGAGGAGGCCTTTAATTGTAAGTTGATTCACCACGATCCCTCACACCGATCCTTCAAACTGACTCATCAAGGAGAAATCCTTCTGAAACACACAGAACTGATCTTACCTGAGATCATTTCTGCTCGCAAAGAAATAAATCGTTCTTTGGTTCATTACTCTACTGTAGGATTTCCTCCTATTATCATACAGTATCTCTTTGCTTCTCTAAATGAAGAAAAAGAATTTGATTTTTTAAAAAAAGTACGCCCCATCCGCGATGGCTCCGTGGAGTTATTAAACCTTCTCCTCAAGGGAGACCTTGATGCAAGCCTACTCGGTTTGATTGAACCACTCAATCATCCTTCAATAGAGACGCATGAACTATTTCATAAAGAACTGTATGTCGTTTTATCTAAGAACCACCCTCTTGCTACCGCTTCTTCCCTCACTTTTCAAGATTTAGTGGATCAATCCTTTATCCTTTTAGACGAACATTTTGTTCACTTGAAAGCTTTTGAACTTCTTAATCAGAAGTATCAAAACAGGGCAGAAATATTCTTCAAGAGTGACGACATTGTCATTCTTAAAGAACTTTTAAAGAAAGGGATTGGCGTTAGTTTACTAGCTGATATCGCACTCTCTGATGAAGATGATGATTTAATAAAAATCCCTCTAATACCGGAGGACCAGATCACATTTACAGTTTATTACGCTCACCTTAAATCAGCTACACTGTCATCAGAAGTAGAGGATTTATTTAATTTTATTAAACTATACAAACCAAAAGAACTTGGCTCTTTGTCAACTGTAGTAGATTGAAGAAAAGCTAAGCTCGAGAAAGGACGAAATTCGTCCTTTCTTTTTTGATGTTTAGAGCGATAAAAACGCTTATCACTCAATTTACGGCTATCTTGTTCAATGAGTTTCCAGTAGCGCTTAATAGCCTTGTATTCAAAAGATTTTCGTTCAAACTGATTCATGATTTGAACACGCACACGACTCATAGCACGGTTTAAGTGTTGGAGTAAAACAGTCCAGTGGACTGTTTTAGCCTGAGTTCAGAAATATAATAACGAAGGGTGAAAACGATCGAGAACGATTTTAGCACATGGAAAAAGCTGTTTAGCTAATTCATAGTAGGGACTAAACATATCCATAGTAATGATTTTCACCTGACAACGAACGGATCTATTGTAGCGCAGAAAGTGATTTCGGATGACAGCTTGTGTTCTTCCTTCAAGAACAGTGATGATATCGAGCTTTTCAAAATCTTGCGCAATGAAACTCATCTTCATCTCCCGATTGAAACAGTCACTTCCCTAACTGTTTCAACATCCCAGGATATAATCTCAGGAAGATGCGAAAAATCATGCTTAAAGTGGAAGTCATTGAGCTTTCAAATGACAGTTGAAGTTGAAATGGCCATCTGCTGAGCAATATCGGTCATAGAAGTCTTTTCAATTAGCTTCTGAGCGATCTTTTGGTTGATGATACGAGGGATTTGGTGATTCTTCTTGACGATAGAAGTCTCAGCGACCATCATTTTCGAACAATGATAGCACTTAAAACGACGCTTTCTAAGAAGAATTCTAGTAGGCATATCAATCGTTTCAAGGTAAGGAATCTTAGAAAGTTTTTGAAAGTCATATTTCTTCATTTGCTTTCTGCAATCAGGACAAGATGGAGCCTCATAGTCCAGTTTAGCGATGATTTCCTTGTGTGTATCCATATTGATGATATCTACAATCTTGATGTTTGGATCTTTGATATCAAGCAGTTTTGTGATAAAATGTAATGGTTCCATATGATTCTTTCTAATGAGTTGTTTAGTCGCTTTTCATTATAGGTCTTATAGGACTTTTTTATACAATAGAATAGGCTCTATAATATCCATAGGGGATTTACCCACTACAAATATTATAGAGCCTAAAAAGTAAGCCACCGGCTTACTCTTAATCAAATAGTCGGTGCCTTATTTCCTCTAGAGCCATAATGATAAATGGACAGACGAGCAAATAGAGCCAATCATCAAAACCAATCGGAGCTGTATTAAAGAGAGTGTGGAAAAGAGGTACATAGGACAGGATAATAAAGAGAATGATTTCTAAGATAATACCCAGACTAATAATCTTATTTGCAAATGGTTTGATTTTGAAAATAGATCCTCTACCTTTGCGACTATTCATAGCCATACCAATCTGCGTGAAGATGATAGCTCCCAAAGTCATGGTTGTTGCCTCTCGATAAAGAGGTCCTGAACTAGCTAGATGATTCAGATGTCCTTGATTAACCCAATAATTAAGGAAGAAGGCACCCATAGCCAAAACAGACTCAATCATACCATACCAAGCAAAGGCTTTTAATAATAATTGCCGATTTAACAAACGATCTGATAGGCGTCTTGGTGGCCTGTCCATAATGCCTTCTTCTGGTGGCTCAACCCCCAGTCCCAAAGCGGGCATCATATCTGTTCCAAGGTCAATCGCTAGGATTTGCATAACTGTTAAGGGAAGAGGAATGCGCCCCAAAGAGAACAAGAAGAAGGCAGATGGTACAGCTTCCGGTGTATTGGAATTAAAAATATAGGTCAGGAATTTTTGAATATTTCGATAAACGGCACGTCCCTCTTCAACAGCATGGACAATAGAAGCAAAGTGATCATCCGTTAAAATCATATCGGCAGATTCCTTGGCGACGTCAGTTCCAGATATTCCCATAGCTACCCCGATATCAGCCTTTTTCAAAGCAGGGGCATCATTTACTCCATCACCAGTAACAGCAACAACTTCACCAAGTTCCTGAAGTGCATTGACTACACGATACTTTTGTTCAGGAGCCACACGAGCAAAAACAATCTCACCTTTAAGAGCTACTTTGAGCTCTTCGTCGGTCATATCTGCCAGTTCAAGCCCTGAAACCACTCGGGCATCGTCACCTTTTACAATTCCAATTTTCTTGGCAATACTAAGAGCCGTCAAGCCATAGTCACCTGTAACCATGATAATCCGAATACTAGCACGGTGACATTGCTCAATTGCTTCACGTACACCTTGACGTGGAGGGTCACTCATGGCAACAAGTCCCACAAAGACCATATCTTCTTCGAGGGTCCGCATATTCCACTTGTCTTCTCTAATATCTTCACTTTCCAAAGGACGATAAGCAACAGCTAAAACACGCAAGCCGTCACGAGCAAATTGATCGTTAGCAGCAAGAATTGCTTGACGTTCTGTAGCAGTCATAGATTTGATTGCTCCTTGACCATCATAATAGTCTGAGCAAAGGTCCATCACTTCTTTAGGCGCACCCTTAGTGATGGAAATATGGTGACTACCATCCAGACCTTTTTCGAGACTATGTACTGTTGTCATCCGTTTACGATCCGAATCAAAGGGAATTTCTTTGATACGAGGAGCCCAGATGTGGTTGTCATTTAAATCAATACCTGCTTTTTCTGCAAGAACATTAAGACAAGCTTCAGTCGGGTCTCCTAAGATCGTATAATTGGGATTGTCAGCACTTGGCGCAACCACTTGAGCATTACTAGCCAAGTGAGAAAAGCGAACCAGACGATTCAGGAGGTCATTTCCCTTCAGAGACACAGGGTGACCATCCTTCTCAATATGCCCTTCTGGTGCGTAACCTAGCCCAGTTACCTCATAATTACCTGACAAGGTCCATAAATGATTAACTGTCATGGCATTTTGAGTTAGGGTCCCTGTTTTATCTGAGCAAATAACAGAGGTTGCTCCAAGAGTCTCAACAGAAGATAATTTCTTCACTAAAGCATGTTCTTTAGCCATGCGTTGTACAGCCATAGCTAGAGAGAGGGTAACTGTAGGAAGTAACCCCTCAGGGATAAAGGCAACAATCATTCCCAAGGCAAAGATGAAAGCTTGAGAAAGAGGCTGATGGACAAATAGTGTTGCTGCAATCATAAAGAAGAGACCTACAGATACTGCGATAACCGAAATCTGTTTGGTCAAATGGTCCAGTTCCTTTTGCAGTGGGCTCTTTTCCTGAGCTAGGTTTTGCGTCAAGTCTGCAATTTGTCCAAACTCAGTTTCCATACCGATAGCAGATACTATAAAATGTCCTGACCCAGAGGAAACTGTGGTCCCTGCAAACACCATATTGTCATATTCCAATTCAGTCTTATCAGGAGTCAAATCTGCTTGGTCTGATTTATAAATGGGATTAGACTCACCAGTGAGGGCAGACTGATTTACCTGCAAGTCTGTCACAGCAACCAAACGTCCATCTGCAGAAATACGGTCACCTTCTTCAATGAAAACCAAATCACCTGGCACCAAGTCCTGTGCAAGGATTTTATCTTCCTTTCCATCACGAAGAACTCGGGTATAGGATGGAAGAAGCTTATTCAGTGCTGCCGTGGCTTGACTAGCCTTATATTCTTGAATAAAACTAAAGAGACCATTAATGATATTAACCAGCCAAATCGCAATTCCCAACTCCAAGCTATGGGAAATCACAGCAATAAAGCCACCAACCCACAATAAGAGGGCCATGAGACTGGCAAAATGTTTGACAAAGGTCAACCAAATAGGTTCTTTCTTACTTTCTTTCAACTGGTTAGGACCATAAGTTGCTTGCCTCTTTTTTACTTCTTGTGAGTTTAACCCTTGAGGACTCGTTTGCAACACTTGATAAACCTGATCAGAGGCACAGGTTCCTAATGTAGTCCCCTTCTGTCTAGAATTACTCATAAGCCTTTCCTCGATTCTAAATCATTAAAGCGATTTCATATTTACACCCTCATTATACTCCTTTTTCAGAAAATGTTGAAAGAATAGACTCTATAATTCCTATGGTGGTTTTACCCACTACAGAAATTATAGAGCCGAGAACTTTAGCTTGCATACCCAATAGCTAAAGTTCTTTTGGTAGTGTAAAATAAGTCGTGTAAACACAAACAGGAAGAAATCCGTTATAGTAGAGTTACGAAACATTACTGGAACGGGGTTTATTCCTATGACACAGTTTACTACAAAACTACTTAACTTCTTAGCCCAAAAGCAAGATATTGATGAATTTTTTCGTTCATTCCTTGAAACAGTTATGAACGATCTGCTTCAAGCAGAGTTATTAGCCTTTTTAGGGTATGAGCCTTACGATAAAGCTAATTATTTTAAAGCCAACAGTCGTAACGGAACGTATTAACAGAAATTCAAGGTTCAAATATTTGGGGTGAACAGAAAAAGCACCCATGAGGTAAACTCTTGAGTGCTTTGAAACGTTGATATAATCGTGTTGATTAACGTTTTGAGAATTGTGATGCTTTACGGGCTTTCTTAAGACCTGGTTGGGGCACCACTTATTTCATCTAATTTCAAAGTGTTTTGAAATCAACGTTTACATAAGTTTTCAAAAAATAAAATTTCAACTAATTTCAATCAGTTTCATCAAAATAAGGTAAACTTTCATAAAAATAAGCAAAAATCGAACCAGAATATCAAAAGTTTACCTTATATAAAATTTTTACATATCAGAACAACATCATAAAAAAGAGAGCCCTATGCTCTCTTTCTTTTTATCTATTACATTTTCGTTTTCCTGCTAAAGTAAGTATAGCACTTGCACCAAGTTCAGCAACCTCATTTAGTCGTTGCAAGCCCAGTTGCTACGATAGCAGAAATAACCTCACCCGTAGACAATTTTTTAATAGATATTATCATAATGATCAGCTTCTTTAATTCTATCAAAAAAGTTTTTACTATTTTGATTTACTAACTTCTCATAAGTTCCTAAAACTTTAAAATGATTATAATCTTTTTGAAGTTTTGATAGAGATTTAACCTTAATTTTAATAGTTCTATCCTTAATAGTTACATTTACATTATAAAAGTAATTAATTATATGAAACCATTGATTATATTCAACATCCACCAATGCTTTACGATCCTTCGATATACTTTTACCTTTTCTTATAGTATTATTACTAAACTTGGGTAACTGACGAAATGCTAAATTTATATTTTTATTTGACTTATAAATTAAATTTATACAAATTTTTTGTTTAACAATAGCTACATTACTAGATATGCTAGTTTTTTTAATTGTTTGCATCACTTCTTTAGATACTTTTTTCTTGCCCTTTCCATCTAAAACAAGCTTTTTATCTTTAAATATATTCTTTCTAGGCAGTTCAGTTTTCAAATACTTACTATTACTATTTGGAGATTTGCAATAAAATCTATGATTCGTTAATCCCTTGAATTTATTCTTATGAATAATATAACCTGATGCTTTATTTGGTTTTAAATCATCCCATTCCATTGAAAATTCCTGTTCTTTCGTAATATTAAGAAATTTATCAATAAGTTCAACTTCAGAAGGATAATTTAGATCGAAAATATACCCCTTTGAACTTAATAAGGATAAAAATTTCTCGAATTGTTTTCTACTCAATCTTAAATTATCACCCGATACTTCTTTAAGAATATTGTTAATTATACTCATTTCTTTTTTATAAGAATTTTTATTCAACCTAGTTCCTAAGTTTCTTTCCACCTCTCTCTTTATTTGTTGATTTAAATCACTATCTACACTGTTAGCCAATATCTTTAAAGAAGGTAATAAGAAATGAGTTAAATTATAAATATCGCATAGCATAGCTACTTCAAGCGAGTCTTCTTTACTATTTTTGTCCTTCATTAAGTATTTTGAAAACTGTTCTTCTAAAACTTTTTTTAAAAAATAATCATTGAACATCTCATGAGCAACAGGCATTTTATCAAATGCAAATAATAATTTTAATCTACTTGATTCTTTTTTAGGCTCATCTTTACACCATTTTGCTAAGGTATCTTCTGATTCTGGGGCTAATTCTTCAAAATATTTATCTAAAAAAGCTCTTCTCGAATAAGATTTACTTTTTTTATCTCTCTTTCGCTGAGCATCTATAATTATGTTAAAATTTTCTAATAAAAAATCTTTTTTAACATCTGGAAATCTTTTTTTATTTATAAACTTCGCCAATTCATTCATAGAAATTTCTTTTTCAGAAATGTCATTATATTGTATTTTTTGTAATAACTCATCAGAAGATATTTCTTGATCTGAGCTAATCTGATTTTTTAAAAAATCTACTATATCTCTAAGACTAATTTTTCCAGGATAAAATTCGGAATTAAAATAATCATATTGGTTCATAACACACCTACTATCTAAAATAAAAATAAGATGTACGTTGCTTTTCAAGCTCACATACTTAAGTTTTAAATATCAGACAACTTTATCTCACTACAATAGTATACCATTTTATAAGACTTTGTATTTTAACTTAGTCAGTATTTTATAAAATTAGAACTGCGGAATTTATTTCAAACCCGCATCTCAAGGAGAATTAAAAAAAGATATACTATGGGTGTAGTCTAAGTTATAACTTTTTACTCGTCAGCATTCGCGATAGTCTGACCATATATTTTTCGGGAGGAGGACGATTATGTCTAAATCAAGAAGTGTGCTGGACACTTTTGCTAATCCAGTAGAATTTAACGAAGTTGTCAAAGAGCAATTTACTTTGCCAACTGAAGGTATTGTAATGAGCTTTTCTACAGGTCAAATCGAGGCAACAGATAACAAACCAGCTATACCTTACGCTAGTTTACAATGTGCTGAATCTGATGAATACGAACTTTACTCCAAAATTAACAGAACGTCAAATGTTCCTAAATTTAAGGTTAAGGTACGTGGTTTTAGTAATCAAGATTTATCTAGTCTAGTAGGACAAGTTCTTGATTTATCAAATGCTGAAATCAGTTTTAAGCTAAATAAGTTCCAACAGCCAATCGGAATTGATTTAGTCTTAAACATTGAAGAAGTATTATAGTGGAGGAATAGTCTATGCACGATAATCAAACTCAAGTTCTAACTTATCCTACAAATTTGACTCTCCTACCTAAAACTAAGTGTCAAGATATTTTAAATAGTTCTCTACGCTCAACTGTAGGTAAAGAAGTTAGATTTTTAGGAAATTCGTGTTTTTCTATCAACAATGTTGAATCCTACGAACTAAAGATGTTTAAAGGGACATACATTCAAAAACTCGAAATCTCTAATCAAATCAGTGAGTCTCAGCAAAATGATTTAAAAAATCTGCTAAATTGGCAATTAACACTTAATCAGCTAAGATTAGGAATTATTCCATTATTAACAATAAAAAAGTTATCTATTCAAAACGAAAAGATAAAAAAATCTTGTGTGCATCTAACCCTATGGATTGAGCTAGGTTATCGTTCCGAGTGGTTGGCTTAGTTAATATGTTATCGCCCAAATATTGGGCGATAACATACTTTATGAGGTATTTACAATGTTAATTTTAAATTTCCTATTAAAATCTTTAATGTTAGCAATTATTTGGCAATCTCTTAATGTTTTATTCATTTTTCTAAAAAGAAAATTCTTATATTTGTCAGGAACTGTTCATAAAAGGGAAACTAATCTTTTTAATGAATCTCTCCTACTATCTGGAGTTCAAATACAGACTATTATATCTTTAATAAAGGAAATCCTTAATTGGTGGTCAAAAGAGAGAGAAACTGTTCAATTACAAACAAGAAAATCAATTGTTCTCAAAAATGTTGTTAACCACTTAAATCAAACACTCTTTCAAGATTTGGGTATAAAAACAGTTTCCCCTGCTACCACTGGTGGTGTAGATGTTTGGGTCTATCTTGCAAAAAATTTGAATGAAACCGAAAAGAATTTCCTTGAAGATTACTTTATGGGGGTTCTTTCAAAATATACTGATGAATTTGGTTTAGATACCTTGGTTGTTGAACTAAATGTAGGTGCTGGTTGGGTAGGTAAATTTGATGTAAAACCTATTAAAGAAGCTACCTACAATCGTATGACAAGACAGTCTAGTGTTGAGAAAGAGGAGGATTTTTAAGATGTTAAAAAATATCTTTGAAATCAATACCAGAGGACACCCTACCTCTGTTTCTATTGATATTAACCAATATTTCGCTTGGATAATTGCAGGACCGTCAGGGTCAGGAAAATCAACCTTTTTACGGAGGCTATTAGGATTGATTTCCTTTTATGACAAAACTGCTGAAGCCTATTTTATGGATTTCAAGGCAGATGAAAAGATGTTTTCAATGGCTGGCAACCATGTCGCAAGAGGATTTAACTGTCTAAAACTCTTCGAAACAGTCTACCAACGCTTTGATGCGAGACTAAATAAGCAAGAAGAAAACTCTCATAACCTTTACTTGATTTTCGACGAGTGGCAAGCCTTTCTTGCATATCTTGAACAAACAGATAAGAAAAAACACAAAGATGTTTTGTCAAAGATGTTGATGATGAATAGCATGGGTAGAAGTCTAGGTTTGCGAATCGTTTTATCTAGTCAACGTTTCTTGATGTCTGACCTTCCAGGGCGCTACAATTTTAATTGTGTTATATCCTTATCAACTAGCTTTCTGCTAGCCACAAACAACAGACAACTTCTTTTCCCTGATATGGAAAAAGATGAAGTCATAGTAAAACCGCGAGGATATGGCTATTTCCAACCTGAGGGAGAACCTGTCAAGATGTTTCGTACTATTCAAGTAAGAGACGAGGAACGTTTAAATCAACGGATGCAGGAGCTATTTTCAAGATATAGCTAGCGCTTTTTCTGCTACACTTGTTAAGTACGACAGTAATCTTTTTTGAAGTTTCATCATCGGTTTAGTGTCGGCACGACATTGTCAGCAGAAAAATGACTGCTTGCAAGGGCTAAAGGGTGGAGATTTTTCAAGCATAACGATGCCGAAGGCAAGGAGTGAAGCGAAGAAAAATACTACCCGTCCCTTGTTAGCTGTCAAGCATTTTCAGGTCGATGTTTTATCATCGGGCAGGAGAGGCTGGGGTCTGGGGCAAAGCCCCAAGAGAAGATTTATTGGGGTTACTACGACCCCCAATAAATCAATAATCAATAATCATAGAAAGAAGACAAAATGGCTAAAGAAAAACGTTCAAATAAATGGGCATTCCTATTCTATAAGGAAAGTGCCCCAGAAAATTATTTAGAAATTCTCGAAGAGTTACACATTCCATTTGTTCTTAGCCCTTGGCATGATAAGGACATTAACAGGGAAACTGGGGAATTTAAAAAATCGCACAAGCACGGAGTCTTATTTTTTGAATCGCTAAAAAGTTATTCCCAAGTATCAAAGCTTCTTACTGAGAAACTCAATACACCTTCCCACGTTGAAGTTGTCATGTCACCAAAAGGTATGTACGATTATTTCATACATGCAGAAAACCCTGAAAAAACTTTATACAATATAGAGGATATTGAATCAGGTTGCGGATTCGAACTTGATAAGTTCTTGATAGAGCAAAATTCAAATTTATTTCTAGAAACTGTTATCGATGTAATCACCGATAACAATTTTACCGAGTTCGAAGACTTAGTTCACTACGCTAGAAATAAAGATATTTCACTACTGGGATTAATAATTGAACGAACCTACTTTTTTACAAAATTTTTAGATTCTAGACGTTATAATCCCCAAAACAGCAAAAAAACCTCATCAGAAGATACTTTGGCGAGCAATACTGATGAGGCAAATACAGATGATTAAAAATCAACTGATACTTCAATTATAGCATAATAGGGAGAAATAACTTATGCAAGTCATTTTACCAGATGAACAAGTTCAACAAATTCAGCAACTACTAGCTGAGCTCATCAAGAAAGAAATTGACATTAAATTGAACAATAGTAACCTTGAAAGCCCATTTTTAAACAAACAGCAGGCTTGCCACTATCTAGGAATCTCAAACAATACTCTAGATAGTTGGATCAAACGAGGACTGCCTACAATAAAAATAGGTAAGACTATACGATTTAATAAAGAGGCCATTAATTCATGGCTTTACTCACAAAACTAGAAATATCTATATTTTTGTTTTATAATAGTCATGATATTTTCTGGTTCGATACACAACAAGGAGAATATCATGGTTATCAATAAGACAAAAAACGGAACTTATCGCTTAAAAGTCTATATCCCAATTGAAGCACGAATGCCACTTGGAATTGTCAATAGCAATTATTACGATAAGAGATTCAAAACAAGAAAGGAGGCAAGGCAAGCTGAGATAGACTTGCTTACCAAGTTAAATCAAATAGAAGATAATGAATTTACAGGACTAGTAAAAGGAGATATTCTTTTCTCAGACTTCTATAACAATATCTGGTGGGGATCTTATAAAGAAGGACAAACTACATCTACTTCTAAACCACCAAGCAGGTCAACAATTGCTAATACCAAAACATGTTTTGAAAAGCATATACTACCACTTCTTGGCAACTATACGATTCAATTTTTAAACCAAAATAAACAGGTTATTCTAAATTTGATGACCTCAAAAGCTAACGAATATGCAAACTTCAAAACTTTACGAAGTTATGTTATTTCTATTTTTGATTGGGCAGAAGAACTTGAATATATAGAAGCTAATAAAGTTGCAAAAATATTAAGAAGAATAAAGGCCACTAAAAAGATTCAACTTGCAGAGTCAAAGAAAGAGGAGGATTTATATCTAACTCATGAACAACTACAAGAATGGTTCTCAGCATTTCAAGAAGATTTAGATAATGATAAAATAACTCTGAAAGATTATGTCCTATTTTATCTCACTTTTTTCTTAGGTGATAGAAAATCTGAAACCTATGCTCTTCAATGGAAACATATCGACTTTTCAAAATCACAGATTCAGCTAATTCAAGCTTTAGATAGATATGGACAAGTAAAATCTACTAAGGGAAATAAGAAAACTATTTTCTCTATTTCTAATGACTTACTTCAGCTCCTTACCTCTTGGAAAGAACAACAAAAATATGAACTGGCAACGTTTGGTATCATCAGTAATCCAGAACAATTTGTTTTTACATATATCGACACAAAAGGAAACATCAACAAGCCTTTACACGCTGACTATCTAAACAATAAAATGAAAAGTATTAGAAAGAGACATAAAGAACTGGCACATGCTACACCTCATAAACTGCGACATACAGGAGCCACACTTGCAAAACAAGCAGGAATGAGCTTAGAAGCCATTTCTGAAGCACTAACGCATAGCGATACAGGAACAACACAGATTTATGTAAATACTTCTAATGTAGTTCCTATGACAGTTGGGGAATTTGCTTTAAAGTCTCTAAAACAATAAGGTAAAAATAAGGTGAACTTTGAGGTAAACTTTTTAAAAAAAACACGAAAAAAGCACCCATAAGGTAAACTTTTGAGTGCTTTGAAACGTTGATATAATCGTATTGATTAACGTTTTGAGAATTGTGATGCTTTACGAGCTTTCTTAAGACCTGGTTTCTTACGTTCAACTTTACGTGAGTCACGTGTAAGAAGTCCTGCGCGTTTCAATGAATCGCGGAAGTCTGGGTCTACTTGAAGAAGGGCACGAGCGATACCGTGACGGATAGCTCCTGCTTGACCAGCGTATCCACCACCTACAACGTTAACGAAAACGTCGTATGAACCTACAGTTGAAGTAACTGCGAATGGTTGGTTGATAACAAGACGAAGGTCAGCGTGTGGGATGTACTCTTCAACATCTTTTTTGTTAACAGTGATTTTACCAGTTCCTGGAACAAGGCGAACGCGTGCAACAGCGTTTTTACGACGTCCAGTACCTGCATATTGTGCTTGTGACATACTTTATTGTTCCTTTCCTTAGATAAGTCCTGAAATATCAAGAACTTCTGGTTGTTGTGCAGCGTGAGTGTGCTCAGCTCCAACGAATACTTTCAACTTCATACCTTGAGCGCGACCAAGAGTATTGTGTGGAAGCATACCTTTAACTGATTTTTCAATCAAACGTACTGCATTTTTAGAACGAAGTTCACCAGCAGAGATTGATTTCAATCCACCTGGGTGGTTTGAGTGAGTATAGTAGATCTTATCAGTTGCTTTTTTACCAGTCAATTTAACTTTTTCAGCATTGATAACGATTACGAAGTCACCTGTATCAGTGTGTGGTGTGAATGTTGGTTTGTTTTTTCCGCGAAGTACGCTAGCAACAACTGCTGAAAGGCGTCCAAGAGGTACATCAGTTGCGTCAACAACGTACCATTTGCGTTCTACTTGGCCTGACTTAGCCATGAATGTAGTTTTGTTCATGATTTCTCCTATATGAATATCGTTTTTGTTTACAGGGCGGATGTTCCGGTCCGCGGGGTATTTGAAAGGTTCCGGGGCCTTACAAATGGGGTAAACAATACCGTCTACTATCATACCAAATTTTACTACTAAAAGTCAATAGATATGAAAAATATTTTTGCCGATTTCAGTGTTTAACATCTAGAAAAACCTCGCTTTTGCGAGGCTCTCCTATTTATAAGCTAAAGCACGTTTAAAGGTTTTCCAGATTCCCAAATCATCCGTTTGAAGGACTAGACTAGCATACATGCGTCCGATAAAGGCTGTTGCGGTTACTGCAAAGACAACCGTTATGGCAAGTGAAATCCAAGCTTCTAGACCACTTGCATATCCATTTATAGCTCTAAATGGCATAAAGAAGGTCGAGATGAAAGGAATATAGGAACCAATTTTCAGAACTAAATTGTCTCCTGCAGCACCTAGAGCGGTCACTCCAACGAATCCTGCCATAATCAAGATCATCAACGGTGACAAGGCCTTTCCTGAATCCTCAGGACGAGAAACCATAGAACCTAGAAAGGCTGCTAAAACAACATACATAAAGAGACTGACCAAGACAAACAATAAGGTATTAAGCGAGAAAGCCTCTCCTAGATGATTTAAAATACCAGATTGTGCCAAGATTGGTAGGTCTTTAAAGAGCAGAATGGCAGCCAGCCCACCCACGACGTAAATCCCAATATGAGTCAAAATCACAAGGAGCAGAGCCAGCATACGAGCGTAGAAATAATGACTAGCTCGGATACTAGAGAAGACCACCTCCATGATTTTAGTTCCTTTCTCGCTAGCCACTTCCTGAGCGGTGACGCTAGCATAGGTAATCAAGATCATATAAAGGAAAAATCCTAAGCCCAATGCCGCCATGTTCTGCACTGTTTTTTTATTTTCTTTAGCTTCATCAATCTTCTCTGTATAGTCAACAGATTGACTCAAGTATTTTTCCTGCTCTTGAGACAAATTAGCTGCCGAACGATTCAGTTGATATTGAAGTTCATTTAGCTTATTGGTTACAGCCAGCTTGATGCCACTTTCAAGAGAAGTTTCACCGTGATAGACGGCCTTGAGGACGCTGTCCTCTTGGTCAATGGTTAGGTAACCCTTGATTTTCTCATCCTTGATAGCAGCCTGGGCACTGGCTTCGTCCTTATAATCAAAGTTGATACCATTGGTACCCTTGAGTCCCTCAGCTACAGATGGCACTGTTGTTACTACTGCTACCTTGCTATTTTTAGCCATTGAAGAATTTTGGAGATAGCCGATTCCTACAGATAATCCTAAAAAGAGGAACGGCGAAATCACCATAAAGAAGAAACTCCACGACTTGACATGTCGAAGATAGGTTTCCTTCATTACAACCCACATATTTCTCATACTTCCACCCCTGATTCTAGTTTAAAGATTTCATCGATTGTTGGAGCCTGTTGGTCAAAGGTCGCGATGTATTGACCTTGAGTGAGGATGGGGAAGAGTTCCCTTCCAGCGCTCTCATCATCTAGGATTAATTTCCAACTGCCTTGCTTGGTCAAGCTCACCTGTTTGACATGAGGAAGACTTTCCAGTTCTTCCTTGCTTCGTTCACTTGAAACAAAGAGACGTGTTTTCCCGTATTGATTACGGACATCCTGAACTGGTCCATGCAAGACCACACGCCCATCTCGAATCATCAGAATATCATCGCAAAGCTCCTCGACATTGGTCATGACATGGTCAGAAAAGATAATGATTGCACCACGCTCTTTCTCTTTCAAGATGACCTGTTTGAGCAACTCGGTATTGACTGGGTCCAAACCACTAAAAGGCTCATCCAGGATAATCAAGTCTGGCTCATGGATTAGGGTGATAATCAACTGAATTTTCTGCTGATTCCCTTTGGAGAGGCTCTTGATTTTGTCGGTCAATTTGCCCTTCACTTCCAATTTTTCCATCCATTGAGGGAGTTTTTCCTTGACTTCCTTAGCATCCATGCCTTTTAGAGTCGCCAAGTAGCGAACTTGTTCAAGGACTGTCAACTTGGGCATGAGGCTGCGTTCCTCAGGCAGATAGCCAATCCGAGCATAGGTTTCCTGACGAATCTCCTGCCCATCCAGACTGATTTCTCCTTGATACTCTAAAAATTTCAACATACTGTGGAAAATCGTTGTTTTCCCAGCACCATTTTTCCCAACCAAGCCCAGAATCCGTCCTGGACTTGCCTGAAAATCGACACCAAACAAGACTTGCTTGGAACCGAAACTTTTCTCTAGATTTCTTACTTCTAACATTTTCCACCTCCGAGATATGTTGCACCTATTATACTCCTTTTTGATAGCCTTTACAACGATTTATGTCCATTTTATCGGATTATAAATAGAAAAAGTATCCTATCTCTAATAAATTTTAAGTACTTCAGTGATAACTTAAGTATAACTCATTAAAGACTTTCTGAGATGGCTTCCTCCTCAACTATCGCTTTTCTCCTCTGAACTATCCTTTTGAAACTAAAAATCCACCCCGAAGGATGGATTGATACTTTAACGCACTTCTGCATTCACTTTTTCTTCGAGTGATGCTTGGATCTTTTCCATATAGCGTGCGACTTCTTCGTCTGTCAAGCTATCTTCTGGATTTTGGAAGGTCAAGCTATAGGCCATTGACTTCATGCCAACTCCCAGTTTTTCGCCTGAGAAGACGTCAAAGAGTTTGATATCTGTCAAACGTTTCACGCCTGCAGCTTGGATAGCGTCTACAACTTCTTGATGAGTGACTTCTGCCTTGAGGAGTAGAGCCACGTCACGACTGACTGCTGGGAATTTGGTGATTTCCACAAATGGAGCAGCTGGTTGAAGGGCAGCTTCAATGGCTGAAAGGTTGAGCTCCGCTACATATGTTTCTGGAATATCATAAGCCTTGGCAGTGACCGGATGCACTTGGCCAAGGAAACCAAGAACTTGGTCGCTGAGTGAAATCACGGCTGTACGGCCTGGGTGAAGGCTAGCAATCTCAGCTGTTGCTGTATAAGTCACTTCAAGTCCCAAGCGAGTAAAGAGCGATTCTAGGATTCCCTTAGCATAGAAGAAATCAACTGGAACTGCTGCCGTTTGGAAATCTTTTTCTGCAACCAAGCCGGTCAAGGCAAAAGCAAAACTGTTGATTTCGTTTGGTAGGTCTTCTTTTGGATTGCCTGTTTGTTCAAAGACTTTTCCAATCTCATAAAGAGCCAAGTTTTTGTTCTTACGAGCTACGTTGTAGGCCACTGTATCAAGGATACCTGAGACCATATTTTGACGGAGAACGGAACGGTCCACTATCATTGGCCACATGAGTTCTGTTAGCTTGCTTGGTTGAGCCGTAAACTCAACTGCTTTCTCAGGAGTTGTCAGAGCGTAGGTGATGATTTCTGTCAAACCTGCCCCTTCAGCGATGGTACGAACTTGGCGACGAAGTTTCTGTGTCGCTGTCAATTCACCAGCTGTACCGTCGTCTTTTGGAAGGCTGGTTGGCAAGCGATCATAACCATAGATACGAGCAATTTCTTCAAAGAGGTCTGCCTCGATGGTGATATCCCAACGACGACGTGGAACGCTGACAGTGAAGGCTTCCGCATTTCCAGAAAGCCCAAAGCCAAGACGACGGAAAACGTCTTCTACATCAGCATAAGAAAGCTCCGTGCCAAGAACACGGTTGACATCGGCAAGAGTTGAAGATATTTCTACATCTAAAGCGTCAAGCTCACCCGCTGAAACGATGCCCTTACGCACCGTCGCACCTGCAAGTTCTGCAATCATGCTAGCTGCAGCATCCAAGGCCTCATTGACTGTTGCCACATTGATCCCTTTTTCAAAACGAGAAGATGATTCCGAACGAAGGTTAAGGCGTCCGCTAGTCTTACGAATGGATGTGCCATTGAAAACAGCAGCTTCTAACACAACACGACTAGATTTTTCAGAGATTTCTGTAGCCTCTCCACCCATGACACCTGCAAGGGCGACTGGTTTGTCAGCGACAGTAATCACTAAATCATTTGTTTCCAACTCACGTTCTTCACCGTCCAAGGTCACCAACTTTTCACCAGCACGCGCTTCACGCACACGGATGTCATTGCCTTCAAAGGTATCCAAGTCAAAGGCATGCATAGGCTGACCAAAGTAGAGTAGGATATAGTTGGTCACGTCGACCACATTGTTAATCGGACGGATGCCTTCGTTCATAAGAAGGTTTTGCAACCATTGTGGACTTGGTGCGATGGTCACATTGTCCAAGATACGGGCCGCATAATATGGCGCCTTATCTGTTTCAATCCCTACAGAAAGAGCATCTGCTGCACTTTCATTTGTTTCTGTTAAACTGAATTCCTTAAAGCTAACTGCCTTGTCATAGATAGCTGCCACTTCGTGCGCTACTCCACGCATAGATAGAGCATCTGCACGGTTTGGAGTGATTGAAAGTTCGATAATTTCATCATCCAAGTCTAGGTAAGAAAAGACTTCGTCCCCAGGAATAGCATCTTGAGGCAAGATTTGGATACCATCTGCGAATTCCTTTGGCACAACTGAGTCCGAAATACCTAATTCACCAAGTGAACAAATCATTCCGAGAGACTCTAAGCCACGGATTTTTCCTTTTTTGATTTTGTAGTTGTCAGCGATACGAGCTCCTGGAAGAGCCACCATGACCTTGATACCAGCACGCACATTTGGGGCACCACAAACGATCTGACGGGCTTCTTCTTCGCCAACGTTAACCTGACAAACATGAAGGTGAGTTTCTGGCACATCTTCGCAAGACAAAACTTCACCGACGACAATTTTTGAGAGACCGGCAGCCGGTGATTCGACACCTTCGACCTCTATTCCTGTGGTTGACATTTTTTCAGCCAACTCTTGTGATGGCACGTCAATGTCCACCAATTCTTTTAACCATTTGTATGATACTAACATAATTCTGATTGTAAGATCCCAGTAAGAGAGACCTTTTCAATTCCTTTCTTTTTCTTTGAATCAGTCCTCACCATTTCTCATTGAGAGAAAATGACTAGGACTGTATAGGACTGTGTTTCAGATTTCAATCTTATTTAAACTGTTCTGAGAAGCGAACATCGCCTTGGTAGAAGTATTTAAACATAAATCTATGAGCAAACTCTTGCTATGAAGCTACATTTTTTATAGCAAAATATAACTTCCCAATTAAAATCTATTCATTCAATCTTCATAGAATGCTTAACTATTTCTTCACAACCACCTTGAATTAATTTTTTTAAATTTTGATAACCAGGATGATATACAGCATAAAAATTAAGTTCAATATTTAAATACGAGCTTTCTGAAACTTCTTCTAGCAACTCTTCTATAAAAAAACTAAAATCTTCACGCTTACTCTTTGCTAAAGCACCACAAACATATATATTTAATTTATCTTCTTTTGAATCCTGGGACAATATTTCTAATTGTTCAATTAATTTTTTATACGATTGTTTTCGGTAGTCCTTTTTATTATCATCCTTTACTGCCGAAATTACATTATCCATTACAGATTCAACAACATCAGAAAATAGATCAGTTACATATGATCCGTATAGATTTCTCCAAAATGTACTTGTTTTCATAGTTAAAAATCTTAAATGACGATCATTGATATTTGAATGATGAAATGAACAAAAATTACTATCAGGGGATTGTTCTCTTTTAGCAGAGGGATTCACCATAAGTATTATATTTGAAGGATTTATGTAGTCTTTTTGATGGTTTTCAATAGCTTCTTCATAGGATATATTTTCAGATGTCGCTTTATCATTATTTTTAGATTCTTTATAAATCGCAAATGAAGATATATCACCAAACTTCTCTAAAAGTTTATTATAGTTTTGTTCCGAAATCATAAAATATCCTCGCGTTTGATTTCTTATTTAAACTGTTCTGAGAAGCGGACATCTCCTTGGTAGAATCCACGGATATCGTTGATTCCGTAACGGAGCATGGCTACACGCTCTTGTCCAAGACCAAAGGCAAATCCAGAGTATACAGCCGCATCGATTCCACTCATTTCAAGGACACGTGGGTGAACCATACCGGCCCCCATGATTTCGATCCAACCTGTTTTCTTACATACATTACAGCCTTCTCCGCCACACTTAAAGCAGGAAACATCCACCTCAACAGATGGCTCTGTGAATGGGAAATAAGATGGACGCAGACGAATCTGACGCTCTTCACCGAACATCTTTTGGACAATCAACTGAAGCGTTCCTTGAAGGTCTGCCATAGAGATGTTTTTCCCAACAACCAATCCTTCGATTTGGTGGAACTGGTGACTGTGGGTCGCATCGTCCGTATCACGACGGAACACACGCCCTGGTGAGATCATTTTCAAAGGACCTTTTGAAAAATCATGAGCATCCATAGCACGCGCCTGAACTGGAGACGTGTGAGTACGAAGCAAGATTTCTTCTGTGATGTAGAAAGTATCCTGCATATCACGAGCTGGGTGATCTTTTGGAAGGTTCATACGCTCGAAGTTATAGTAGTCTTGCTCCACTTCAAAACCATCCACGACTTGGTAACCCATACCGATGAAAATATCTTCGATTTCTTCACTGGTTTGTGTAAGAACATGACGGTGACCAGTCGCTACCGGACGACCTGGAAGTGTCACATCGATACTCTCGCTAGCCAGTTGAGCTGCGACTTTCTTTTCTTCCAAGAGTTTCGCTGTTTCCTCAAAGGCTGCTGTCAAGACATCACGAGCCTCGTTGACGTGTTTCCCGATGACAGGGCGCATTTCAGCCGATACATCCTTCATCCCTTTAAGGATTTCAGTCAGTGAACCTTTTTTCCCAAGGACAGAGACACGTAATTCTTGCATCTCTTTTTCATTTTCAGCAGTAATCTGCTTCAAGCTAGCCAGCGTTTCTTCGCGAAGCGCTTTTAATTGTTCTTCAATAGTTGACATAATTCCTCCATCAGTCGCTCGTAGATAAAAAGAAAACCACATGTCAAAAACTCCACTCGGAGCGTTGACACGCGGTACCATCCGTTTCATCTGACAAGTCAGACCTTCATTTCTAAATCCATGCGCAAGTGAATTCACTCAGCTTTCATATAGAGAGCTTGCAGTCATGGCTCTCCTCCCTGATATACTTTCCTTGAGTTACTAGTCTTGCGGATTTCTATTCGATTACTACATAGTTTATCAAATTTTTAGTTAAAAAACAAGTTAGATTAGACTAATTTCAATATAAAAAGGAATAAGACGCAATGCACTATCTATTTGTAGGACCTGTTTCATCTGCTTTCCTTTTCAATAAAAGAGTTGCTGCTTGATTAAAACCATCACACCAGTTATACCATTTTGCTTCATACTCATCTTGAGCTAAGATACAGTCTTTTAAATCCAAAACAGAGTAAATCTTTCTTTCCTCGCAAGCTTGCGCATAGAGATAATACAGTTCATCGCCACCATCTCTATCCCACTCAGCAGAAATCGTATCCCTACCTGCCAATAAAGCCTGATAAGCCCTGTGATGGCCATCTGTAATCAACAAGCAATCTCCGAACGCAAGAATACTGATTGGAGCAACATTGATTATTTCTGCCAACTGATAAAGTATCTGGATGCCTTCTAGTTTCTTTTCTGATAAGTATAGTTGAGTCGGATGGAGATCTTTTATATTGACTTTCATTTCTTTCTCCTCAAGGGAACTCGATACTCACTTCTGCTTGCCTTTAAATCGCCATTGGAAGCGAAGCTTGTCATAGAAAGGAAATTCGATAAACAAGACTCCCAAACCCACACAGAGACTGGCAAGGACATCTGATGGGTAATGAACTCCCAGATAGACCCTTGATAGCAGCACACTGACTAGGTAGAGGCTAAGGACGATTTGCACAATTTTTCTCCAAACTGGATCTTTAATCCGTTGACTGAGAATGACAATCAGAGTACCTACAATCAGTGTCACTGCAAGAGAATGGCCACTTGGAAAAGAAAAACCCTTCTCCTCTACCAAGTGTAAAATAGCTGGCCGAGGGCGCTGGTAGATATTTTTAAAGGTCACGATTAAAAGACCAGCTAAGGCTAGATTGCCCGCCATGAAGTAGCTTTCTATCTTCCACCGCTTACGATAAAAGATAAAGGCTGCGATGGCAACCCAGGTGATAATCACCGGGATATCAATCAAATGCGTAAGGGCACGGAATAGAACTGTCAAATAATTTGGCAAGTCCCCACGAAGGGCAGTCTGAATCGGTTGATCAAAACCGACCAACGTTTCAGGATAGAACTTAACCATATAGCCAAGAAGGACGAAAAGTAAAAGGGCAAAACTGCCCTTCATTAAAAATGTTTGTTTATCTCTCATAATGTTTTAAGGTTGGTTTCAAGAGGACGTATAACAACCAGAATGAAACGGCAAAGATGATACCCTCAATCAAGTTAAAAGGTAAAACCATGGTCATTAGGTAGTTGGAAAGTCCCAAAATTTTTCCAATATCAAAGTTAGCAAACTGCGCGTACAAAGGAACAGCATAAACATAGTTGAGAACCAACATCGCAGCAGTCAATCCAATAGTTCCCACTAGAGATGCTAGTAGGAAACGAAGAGTGCTACGTTCCTTTTTCCAAATCAAACCAAAGGCGATAACAAAAACTCCCAAGGCTACGATATTCATTGGCAAGCCAATGTAGGTATTCACTCCTTGGCTATTGAGAAGCAACTTCAAGAGTGAGCGAAGCAAGAGAATTCCTAGTGCAGCTGGCAAATCCATCACCACCAAACCCACAAGGACTGGCAAGATACTAAACTCGATCTTGAGGAAAGTCGCCGCTGGCAAGAGCGGAAAGTCAAAGTACATCAGCACAAATGAAATGGCTGATAAAATCGCAATGGTCGAAAGTCGACGTGTGTTTGTCATAACAGGTTCCTCCAATTTTCTATAAAATCAGAA
The DNA here is from genome assembly GCF_026782235.1 of Streptococcus oralis. Taxonomy (GTDB): domain Bacteria; phylum Bacillota; class Bacilli; order Lactobacillales; family Streptococcaceae; genus Streptococcus; species Streptococcus oralis_CC. The sequence continues at coordinate 33,375 of NZ_JAKUWE010000006.1, forward strand.
GAAGTTGGAAAGGATCCCTCTATCTATTCTCACTTTTTATATCCCAAAAGCTCCCTCTCACTCTTTTGAGCAAGCGGTTGCAATTCATCTATAAACTCATCAGAACAGGCAAAGCTATTCTTTCGTCTTCTCCCATCCAGACTATACTGTCGGTTGTGGAATCTCACCACATCAGCTTGCGCTCGCGGACTTATTTGGCTAAGATATTTTAGATTTATCTAGGCGTCGCAGTCGAAGATAATACTTAAAGTATATCAAGACAAGACAACGAAGAGTAAGGCAAAATAGCTAGTTAAAGTCACCGCCGGTCGGGAATTACACCCAGCCCTGAAGACCCTTTAATCATAACAAAAAACGCTTGCAAGTGCAAGCATTTTGATTATTTCAATTTATCTGCTTCATAGGTGTGAACAAGCTCAAGACCTGCAAAATTCTGCTGACGAAGAGCCTCATATACAATCATGCAGACGGTATTCGAAACATTGAGACTGCGGACGTGTTCATCGTTCATAGGAATACGGAGTGCTTTCTCAGGATGTTCTCGCATAAAGTCCTCAGGCAAGCCCTTGTCTTCACGTCCAAAGAGAAAATAATGATCCTCGTCAGTCGATAAATCTGCCTCAGAATACACCTTCTCAGCAAATTTCGAAATCAGATAGAGTTTTCCCTTCATCTGAGACATGAAATCTTCCAAGCTGTCATAAAAATAAATATCTAACTTATCCCAATAATCTAATCCAGCTCGCTTCATCTTGCGATCATCAATAGGAAATCCCATCGGTTTGATGATGTGAAGGGGAGAATTGGTCGCAGCGCAAGTACGCGCAATGTTACCTGTATTTTGTGGAATCTGAGGTTCAAATAATACAATGTGATTTGTCATGACTTGCTTCCTTTCACCATTGCAAAAAAATAGCCACACTGCCCGGAGTCAAGCTCAGCAAACAGCGTGGTTAAGGCATCGTTAACTTACCTCACAACAGGTTTGAAGTAAATCAGCGAAGCTACTTTCTTAGTATAACACTTTCACAACCATTGTCAATAGAAATAACTTGATTTTTTTACTTTTTTTGATAATATTTCCATACTTAGTCATTCTTTTTCTGAGAAAGGATATTAAATGAGCGAAGTCATTTCATATAATAGACATTTCTATAAAAGGTGACCGATTTTATCTTTGAAAACTTAAAAAAGTCTTTTCTTATCCTCTAAAATGGCTTGGCAAGTGCATTTTTTGCGAAAAAAGGGTATGATAGTTACATCATGAAAAAGTAGGGTTTTTATATGAAAATTGTCCTTGTTGGTGGAGGGAAAGTCGGTTTTGCCCTCTGCCGTTCACTGGTTGCAGAAAAACACGACGTTGTCCTCATCGAACAAGATGAGGCTGTTCTCAATCATATTGTCAGTCGCTTTGATATCATGGGACTCCTTGGAAATGGAGCAGACTTTGCTATCTTAGAGCAAGCCGGCGTTCAAGAGTGTGATATCTTTATCGCTCTAACGGAACACGATGAAGTGAATATGATTTCAGCGGTACTTGCTAAAAAAATGGGCGCTAAAGAAACCATCGTTCGAGTGCGAAATCCTGAATACTCCAATGCCTATTTCAAAGAGAAAAATATTCTTGGATTCTCACTTATCGTTAACCCAGAACTCCTAGCCGCCCGTGCTATCTCAAATATCATTGATTTCCCGAATGCACTCTCAGTTGAGCGGTTCTCAGGGGGGCGGGTCAACCTGATGGAGTTTGTTGTCAAAGATTCCAGTGGTCTCTGTCAAATGCCAATCTCAGATTTTCGTAAAAAATTTGGCAATATCATTGTCTGCGCTATGGAACGAGACCATCAACTTATGATTCCGAGTGGTGATATTACTATTCAGGATAGAGATAGAATTTTTGTTACTGGGAATCGTGTGGATATGATGCTCTTCCATAACTATTTCAAATCACGTGCAGTGAAAAGCTTGCTCATCGTTGGTGCTGGAAAAATTGCTTATTACCTACTTGGCATTTTAAAAGATAGCCGTATTGACACTAAAGTTATCGAGATTAATCCTGAGAGAGCTCGTCTCTTCAGTGAAAAATTTCCAAATCTCTATATCGTACAGGGAGATGGAACTGCCAAAGATATCTTGCTTGAGGAAAGTGCTCCCAACTATGATGCAGTCGCAACCTTGACTGGGGTTGATGAGGAAAACATCATTACCTCTATGTTCTTAGACCGTGTTGGTGTTCATAAGAATATCACCAAGGTGAATCGAACTAGCCTTTTAGAGATTATCCATGCACCTGATTTTTCAAGTATCATCACACCAAAAAGCATCGCAGTGGATACCATTATGCACTTTATCCGTGGTCGAGTGAACGCTCAGTACTCAGACCTTCAAGCCATGCACCATCTCGCAAACGGTCAAATTGAAACTCTTCAATTCCAAATCAAGGAAGCTAATAAAATGACTACCAAACCTCTTTCACAGTTGAAATTGAAAAAAGGGGTCCTCATCGCAGCCATTATCCGGAAAGGAAAAACAATCTTCCCTACTGGAGAGGACAGACTTGAGGTAGGAGATCAGTTACTCGTGACGACCTTATTACCAAATATCACCAAGATTTATGATCTGATTGAGAGGTAAAAGATGAATAAAAGTATGATTCGTTACCTCCTCTCAAAACTTCTCTTGATTGAGGCGGTTCTCCTCCTAGTACCCGTTAGTGTAGCAACCTATTATCAAGAATCCAGCCAAGTATTTACAGCTCTCTTTACAACAATTGGAATTTTAATACTTCTTGGTAGCTTGGGAATTTTACGGAAACCCAAAAATCAGCGAATTTATACCAAGGAGGGAGTCTTAATCGTCGCCCTCTGTTGGATTCTATGGTCTTTCTTTGGAGCACTTCCCTTTGTCTTTTCAGGACAGATCCCAAGTGTCATCGATGCCTTCTTTGAAATCAGTTCTGGTTTTACAACTACAGGAGCAACCATTCTGACAGATGTCTCCGTTCTCAGCCATTCCCTCCTCTTCTGGCGAAGTTTTACTCACTTGATTGGAGGGATGGGGGTACTCGTCTTCGCGCTTGCCATTATGGACAATGCCAAGAATGGTCACTTAGAGGTGATGAAGGCTGAGGTCCCTGGGCCTGTCTTCGGCAAGGTTGTATCCAAACTGAAAAATACCGCCCAGATCCTCTATCTGCTTTATTTAGGGCTCTTCTCACTTTTTGTAGTCATCTACTATCTAGCTGGTATGCCTCTATTTGATAGCTTTGTCATCGCTATGGGAACGGCAGGAACCGGAGGCTTCACCGTCTATAACGACGGAATTGCCCACTATGGCAGCTCACTCATCACCTATCTCGTCAGTATCGGAGTTCTGGTTTTTGGGGTCAACTTTAATCTCTACTACTACCTCATGCTCCGTCGAGTTAAGGCTTTCTTTGGTGATGAAGAACTACGAGCATATATAATCATTGTCCTAGTTTCTACCGGCTTAATTACTCTCAATACGCTCCATCTCTACCAAGGTGTCTCTAAGAGCTTTGAAATGGCTCTCTTCCAGGTTTCCAATATCATCACAACAACTGGTTTTGGTTATGGAGATATTACCAACTGGCCCCTCTTCTCCCAATTTATCCTCCTCTTCCTCATGGGAATCGGCGGCTCTGCTGGATCAACCGCAGGTGGACTCAAAGTTATCAGAGGGCTCATCCTTTCAAAAATTGCAAAAAATCAGATCTTGTCCATCTTATCTCCTCATCGCGTATTAACTCTACATGTCAATAAAACTGTGATTGATAAGGATACCCAGCACAAGGTCCTAAAATATTTTGTCATTTATGTGATGATTTTACTGTCACTTATCTTCATTGTCAGTCTAGATAGCAATGATTTTCTAGTTGTTACCAGTGCTGTCTTCAGTTGTTTCAATAACATCGGACCTATTCTAGGTACAACTTCTAGTTTTGCTATCTTTAGTCCCATCTCTAAAATCCTTCTCTCATTTGCAATGATTGCAGGTCGTCTAGAGATTTATCCCATTTTGCTTCTCTTTATGAAACGTACCTGGTCCAAACGCTAATGATAATACAACTCCCCTTTTACAAGCTAGTGAAAGGGGAGTTTTTCTATTAAAAATGAGAAGACCTTTCGGTCCCCTCCTAATCTGTTTATTTTTTAAGTGCTTCTTTGTAGCGAGCAACTTCCGCTTGATTAGCCCAAACATAGTGACCTGGACGAATTTCCACCATAGATGGTTTGTCTGTCTCATAATCATGTTGGCTAGGATCATAGACTTTCAAGACCTTCTTACGTTCCAAGATTGGATCTGGAATCGGTACAGCAGATAGAAGTGCTTGAGTGTACGGATGAACAGGATTGTTAAACAGCTCCTCTGTCTCCGCTACTTCAACGATAACACCCTTATAGATAACTGCGATACGATCTGAGATAAAGCGAACAACTGACAAGTCATGCGCGATAAAGAGATAGGTCAAGCCCAATTCTTTTTGGAACTTCTTGAGCAAGTTCAAGACTTGCGCACGAACAGATACGTCCAAGGCTGAAATTGGCTCATCCGCAATAACGAAATCAGGTTCCATCACAAGAGCACGGGCAATCCCAATACGTTGACGTTGACCACCAGAAAACTCGTGTGGGTAACGAGTCAAGTGCTCTTTCAAAAGACCAACTTCATGAATCATCTTTTGAACTTTTTCTTTTCGCTCTTCTTCGTCTTTGAACAAGTGGTAGTTGTAAAGGCCTTCAGAGATGATATAGTCAACTGTCGCACGTTCATTTAAGCTGGCTGCAGGGTCTTGGAAAATCATCTGGATACGGCGGATCAACTCTGAAGATTCCTTATGAGATTTTTTCCCATTGATCTTATGACCGTCAAAGATGATTTCACCTTTACTAGTATTATTCAAGCCAATAATGGCACGACCAATCGTTGTTTTCCCACTACCAGATTCACCAACGAGAGAGAAAGTTTCTCCCTTGTTGATAAAGAAGTTAGCGTTTTTAACGGCGACAAACTTCTTACTTCCTTCACCGAAGGAAATTTCTAAATCTTTAATTTCTACTAATTTTTCAGACATTTCCTTCCTCCTAGTCTTCTAGATGAGCAAAGCCCATTTTATCACGAATTTTATCATGTAAATCTGCGATGATTTCTGGTTTTTCAACCTTAGGAGCATTCTCATGAAGCAACCAAGTCTTAGCCCAGTGGGTATCAGTGACTGAAAACTTAGGTGCCTTCTCTTCAAAGTCAATTTGCATCGCATAATCTGAACGAAGGGCAAAGGCATCACCTTTCAACTCAGTATAAAGAGACGGTGGTGTTCCTGGGATAGAGTACAATTCCCCTTTATCATCAGCAAGCTGAGGCAAGCTAGACAAGAGACTCCAAGTATATGGATGACGTGGGTCGTAGAAGACTTCCTCAACAGTACCGTATTCTACAATTTCACCAGCATACATAACCGCCACCTTATCGGCAATACTTGCTACCACACCAAGGTCATGGGTGATAAAGATAATGGTGAAGTGGTACTCATCTTGCAAAGTTTTAAGCAAATCAATGATTTGCGCTTGAATGGTTACATCAAGGGCCGTCGTTGGCTCATCACAGATCAAAATATCTGGGCGACAAGCAAGGGCAATCGCAATAACGATACGTTGGCGCATCCCTCCAGAATATTGGAAAGGATACTCGTCAAAACGTTTTTCAGCGTCTGGAATTCCGACCTTGTTCATATAGTCGATTGCCATTTCTTTGGCTTCCTTAGCTGTTTTCCCTTGGTGTTTAACGATAACTTCTGTGATTTGGCTACCGATTGTATTAATTGGATCCAAACTTGTCATTGGGTCTTGGAAGATGGTTGCAATTTTAGCACCACGGATTTTCTCCCATTCTTTGTTCGAAGTCAAGGCTGTCAAGTCTTGTCCACGATAATCGATGCTTCCTTGGGCAATGCGCCCATTATCTTCCAACATCCCTGTAAAGGTTTTTGTTAATACAGATTTACCAGAACCAGACTCACCTACCAAGGCAAGAACTTCCCCTTCAATCAGTTCTAGAGAAACGCCTCTGATAGCCGTCAGAACTTTGTCACGAACGTCAAATTCCACGACAATATCGCGAGCAGTCAAAATTACATCTTTTCCTTTTGTCATGTCTACTCCTATCTATGTGTACGTGGATCACTAGCATCCGCTAAGTTCTGACCAACAACGAATAGAGATAGGGATACCAAGATCAAGGTTGTCAATGGAATCCAGAACAAGTACGCATTGGTCGTAACGTTTTGTGAGTAATCTGAGATCAAACGTCCCAAACTTGGCACTGTTACAGGCAACCCCAATCCAAAGAAGGAAAGGAAAGCCTCATAAGAGATAAAGCTTGGCAACATCAAGGTCATCGTAGAAACAATAACAGATACCAATTGTGGCATGATATTTTTCACGATGATTTTAAAGGTTGGTGTTCCAAGTGTTTGAGAAGCAAGGTTGTATTCCAAGTCACGGTAACGCATGATTTGAATACGAATTGAATAAGCAATACCAATCCAAGTCGTCACACTCATAGCGAAGATCAAATTCCAGAAACCAGCACCAATTGAATAAGTCAAGACGATAACAATCAAGAGAGATGGAATGTTTGAAATAATGTTATAAACTTCCATCATGACGCGGTCAACAGATTTTGAAATTCCCCAAATTCCACCAACAATAACCCCGATCACAAGGTTGATAAAAGTAGCAATTACAGAAATGAGGATAGAATTACGCGCACCAAACCAAACTCCATCAAACAAGGATTTACCATTGCTATCAGTACCAAACCAGTGTTCGGCATTGGGCTTAATAAAACGAGCGTTAAAGTCATTAACCTTACTTACATCGTTAAAATCAAAGTCTGAAAACATCGGATAGATAAAACTCATCAAAATAATAGCTACCAATATTCCCAACATAATGACTGTTGATTTTTTCTTTAAAAACTGTCTAAATACAGAGCCCCAGTAAGAGTAGGCAGGAGCATCAATCGTTTCAGAGGCAAAATCATCACGTTTTACAAACTGAAATTTTTCTTTATCAATTGTTGACATTATTTGCCTCCTTTCTCTGTCAATTTAATACGTGGGTCAAGCATAGTCATCCAGATATCTCCTACAAAGAGTGAGAAGATAGAAATACATGTAAAGATGAAGACGAGACCAACTACCATTGAGTTATTTGATGCCTTAACAGAGTCAATCAACATTTTACCCATACCTGGGAAGGCGAAGACTGTTTCTGTCAATGTTGCACCACCAATAACCCCGATTACGGCACCTGGAATACCTGAAACCAAAGGAACCATGGCATTTTTAAAGACGTGTTTATTTGAGATTTCTTTTTCAGATAAACCTTTGGCACGAGCAAAACGGACAAAGTCCTGAGATTGCAAGTCAATCATGTAACGACGAATCCAGATTGCTGTACTTGGTGCTCCCAGCAAACCTAGAATGACTGCTGGCAAGACATAGGAACGCCAATCTCCAGCCCCCAAGATAGGGAATGAGTCAGGCAGACCAATAGATGATCCAATCAAGCGAACGATATAAACCAAGGCAATCGTTGGAAGTGCAAGCAAGAAGGTTAGAACACCTGTTGAGAAGCTGTCAATCCAAGTATTCTTGTGGCGAGCCATAGCAGATCCAAGAGGAATCGCAATAGCATAAGAAATAATCAAACCAATCAAACCAGCAACAGCTGAGCTTGCAATCATAGATGGATATTGGTAGTTACTTTCTGTAGCTGTATATGGATCGTCTTTACCATAGTTAGCTATTTCACGCGCATCTGCTTGACTTGGAGATTTGTAGGTACGAGAGTAAATATCTACAGACGAAGTCTTTTTACCAGTAGGGAATTGAACTTCTGATGTCTTAGTTTGTCCTTGACCTTGTGTGATAACTTGAAGCACTGGCGTGTTCGCATAAGTTGGGTAAGAGTCACCCAAGTTAATGTTCACAAAGTTTTGGTGCACAAACGGGAATTGATTGTTGAAATACAAAAGGTATTTATGCTTGGTACCTGAACCAACCAATGACCAACCGATAGCAGGGTCATTTTCAAAACGAAGATAACGTTCCAAGTTTGGATTTTCAGGGTCTTGAATCTTGTTTGTATGATCAATATCAAGCAAGTTCGCATAGAATTTGAAAACACGTTCAAAAATTGGAATTTCACGCGTAGCATAGAACTGACCACTCTCTGAAAAGACACCTAACGTCCAACCATTACCGAGTTGGTTGATGTATTTTTCGTAGATTGCCTTATTGGTATCATTGGCATCTACTGTTACAGATGAGTCCATTGTGCTCGCTTTTTCTTGCAACTCCTTGGTATCGTAATACTCAATATAGCCCATACGTTCATAAACGGTATTCTCATAATTATCCCGCTTATCTGGAGTCGTTGCAATCTTGTTGTAGTTGGTATCCTGCTTGAAAATCAGTTTCCGAGGAACCATCGTATAGATAATCGTGTAGGTCAAGGTTGTCACCAAGAAAATAGACAACAATGAGCGCAAGACACGCATAAAAATATATTTTTTCATATCGTTTCCTTTTAAAATCCCAAAAGAACCTTCTCCTCATGGAGAGAAAGTTCTCTTGAGAGTTATTTATTTAACGTGATTCGTCAATTCTTTTTGAACTTTTTCGTTTGATTCTTTTTTCTCTTTGAGCCATTTTTCACGAGCTTGTTCATAGTCAGCTTTTGTTACAACCTTGTCTTGTAACTGAATATACTTGAAGTATACGTCTGAGCCCTTATCTCCAGATTGGCTGTATGATGCTGTGAATGGTACAACACGAGAAATGAATGGTGCAGCACCACTACCTGACATAGCTGGCAAGAAGAGGGAGCTGTCTGTCAACCAAGCTTGAGCAGCCGCATATTTTTCATAACGAACATTCAAGTCGTTGGTTTCTTTTGCAGCTTCATCAACTAACTTATCGTATTCTTTCAAACCAACTTGTGCAGCCGCTGCATTTGCTGGATCGTCATAACCCATATAAGTTTTTGTTTGCTCGCTGTTAGTTGTTTTCAAGATATCAAGATAAGTTGATGGATCTTCATAGTCTGGGTTCCATCCAACTGCTCCTGAGAGATCCCAATCTTCTGCTGCAGCGTTTGCAGCATAGTATGTGATATTGTTCAACTCATCTTTAGAAATTTGTTGAATATCAATGACTACATTGCCTTCACCAAGTACTGTTTCAACGGATTGTTTGAAGGATTGGATACGTGCGATATAGTTCTTAGCAGTTTGGTCTACTGGGATATCCAAGTGGATAGGGAATTTCACACCTTCTGCTTCCAATGCTGTTTTGGCTTTGGCAAATTCGGCTTTGGCTTTATCGGCGTTGAAAAGTCCATCTTGACCATCTGCAAAGTTTACATTCTTCCACTCATCACCGTAAGCAGCCATCTTATCAGTTACCAAGTCACCGAAAGTTTTTTCGCCTGCAGAGACAAAGTCTGGTTTCACAAAGAGGTTACGAACTGCAAGAGGAGCACCTTCCTTACCATTTACTTGAGCTGAGTAAGAAGTACGGTCAAAGGCAAAGTTCAAGGCCTGACGGAAGTCCTTGTTAAGAAGGGCTTTCTTAGTAGAAGACTTTTCTTCATCAGTTGTCTTAGAAGTGTATTTGTAACTTTGACGGTCAATATTCACACCCAAACCAAAAACACCAGGTCCTGATGGAGTGTAGAAGATATTTTCCTTGTAAGTCTCTTCTACTTTAGAATAGTTTGAACTTGTTGGGAAGAGACGAGCATAGCTATAGGCTCCACTTGTAAAGTTACGTTCAATTGATTCTTGGTCTGACCCATCATAGAAAGCAAGGGTTACTTTATCAATGTGAACATTATCTTTGTCCCAGTAGTTTTCATTCTTAGCGAACTCGATAGAAGATTTAGCAGTCAGACCTTTCAGTAAGAATGGACCATTGTAAAGCAATGATGTAGGGTCAGTTGCTTTGGCAAAGTCAGCCCCTTTTGATTTTTCAAAATCTTCGTTCAATGGCCAGAAGATTGAGTAGGCCATCTTAGAATTCCAGTATGGTTCTGGCTGGTTCAAAGTATACTCAAGAGTATAATCATCAACTGCCTTTACACCGACTGAAGAAAAGTCTTTATTGTTTCCAGCTTTATAGTCAGCTAGACCTTTAACTGAATCTTCTGCTAGGTAAAGTGCTTCTGATTTTTTATCAGCCGCGTGTTTCAAGCCATTTACAAAGTCTTTGGCTGTTACTTCAGCATACTCTTCGCCATCTGATGTCATCCATTTAACACCTTTACGAATCTTGTATGTATAAGTCAAACCATCTTTTGAAACGGACCAGTCTTCTGCAACTGCAGGGACTAGATTCCCATACTTGTCGTTTGTGAAGAGACCATCGATACCATTTGAAGTGGCAATCTTAGTACTTTGTTTCCCTGAAATGAGGTAATCCAACGTTTCTGGGTCAGCTGAATAAACATAGCCATAATTTTTTGGCGCTGTTGAATCAGATGATTTAGAACTGCAGGCAGCTAGTACGCCAGTCGCTAATAAGGCAACCCCTGCTACAACCAATACTCTGCTTTTTTTCATGTATATAACTCCTCTTGAAAAATTTAGGCTTATTGGAAATTATAACATATATCTTCTAAAAAGTAAACGAATTTTCAGAATATTTAGGCGTATATCTACAAAAAACTTCTCTTTGTCAGAATTTCCCCATTCTTTATTTGTATTTATAAGAAAAGAAAATTAATTTGTCTAGCTCTGTAAGCTTCATTTTTACAAGTTGCTTTTCCCTTTTTTCTTCACATGACATAATCTATCTTCTTAAATTGGATTTTAGTATAAGAAACTATTGACGGGAAATGATTTTCAAGGTATAATAATAAACGTTGAGGCGGTATAGCCAAGTGGTAAGGCACGGCTCTGCAAAAGCTTGATCGTCGGTTCAAATCCGTCTACCGCCTTTCAGTACCTGAATTAACAGGAATTAACCGAATGAAAAGCCCGTAAAATCGGGCTTTTTTTATTTTTCTTCAGATAAATACGGATAACTTCGAAAAACTTTTGGGGCGAATTTTGGGAAAATATAAAGCAGTGACTCAAGTCACTGCTTTATTCTGTTTCTTCTTCAGTCTCTATTTCAGTGATTTGGACTTTTACCTTGGTAACACGTCCGTTTTTCACCTTGTCATTGGTTAGGATGATTTGTTTGTTTTGGCTGACCAATTCATAACTGAGTTTTTCAGTCGTTGGAATCATTCCCACACCCGTCAAATAATAACCAGCGATGGTATCCACATCATCACTTTCCAGTTCTACATCAAAGTAGTCATTAAAATCATTAAGATTCATGGTACCTTGAACGATATAGGTGTCTTCTCCTATTTGATGGACTTCAATTTCAGCCTTGTCAGTCTCATCATCAATCTCACCAACAATTTCTTCTAAGAGGTCTTCCAGAGTTACCAAACCAGCCATTCCACCGTATTCATCTAACAAGATAGCCATTTGATTTTGGGTATTTCGAAGTTCTTTAAGAAGATCGTCCACAAAGATAGTCTCAGGAACAAACAGTGGCGTTTGGAGAATTCGTTTCCAGACAATATTGTCAAAGCCATCCACAAAAGCAGCATTCAACAAGCGCTTGGTGTGAATCAAACCAATAACATTATCCTTATCCCCATCATAAACAGGGATACGTGAGAAATTTTGCTTTAAAATACTCTCGATAATCGTTTGACTGTCATCCTGAATATCCACCATAAAGGCATCTGTTCGAGGCACCATTACCTCACGAGCCATTAGTTCATCTAAAGAAAAGACTCCCTGTAGCATTTCAATCTCATCTGCATCCAGTGTTTCTTCGCTGTTAGTGAGCATGTACTCAATTTCATCACGTGTCATCTTTTCATCAGCATCATCAAAGGTCATTGGCGTCACACGGCTCAATAGATTCGTTGAGGCTGACAAAAGCCAAACAAAGGGACTGACAATTTTCCCCAAACCAATAATGACTGGCGCTGTTCGGATAGCCAAGGTATCTTTCAGATTTAGAGCAATTCTCTTGGGATAAAGTTCCCCAAAAACAATGGAAATATAGGTCAAAAACGCTAAAGATAGAAAACTTGCAATAGCGGAAGCTGTCTCACTGTTTCCTATCCAAGATGCAATTTCGCGTCCTAGAGTCTCCGCTAAACTGGCCCCAGACAAGATGGTAATTAACGTGATACCAACTTGAATCGTTGATAAAAAGTGGTTAGGATTTTCAAGTACCTTTAACAAACGGATGTAACGTTTGTCTCCCTCTTCTGCCTTTTGTTCTACTCGGGAACGGTTTAGTGATACCATTGCCATCTCAGTGGCTGAGAAAAAAGCATTTAACAAGGTCAAGATAAATAATAATACAAACTGTAGCAACAAATGCTGACTGCTCGGGTCTTCCATAGTCCTTCTCCTAAAATAGTATCTTGTGTTTCATTATATCATAAAATTCTTCAGGATTCACATTATTTTTCATTTAAACAACAACTCCCCTGCCTCTAGAAGACAAAGGAACTGTTTTATTGTATCTATTGTTTCTGATCTGTCACCGTTACTTGACCTGTTCGGTAATTAAGCTGGATTCCCTTTTGAACATTGGGGATTAGCACATTGAATTCCAATTCGCCATCTGAAGACTTGGCTTCGATTTGTGAAGCGGATGGAACTAAGTCCTCATTTGTCGCATAGTGGAGCGTCACCCGATAACGGACCCTCTTATTTTGGTCCAAGGCTTTTCTGACCAAACTCTCATAGTAGTTCTGACCTGTCGAATCTTCAGCCTGTGCTTGGTTTGCCCAAGCTGTCTGGACTGCAATGTTCTTGGGATTGCTGGTAGAGGCATCAAAACCATCCAAACCACCTATCAAGGCATAACCCAGCAGGTGTCCTCTATCGACTGCATGTGTATAGGCTCCCTTTAGATTCTTGACCTGATGCCATCCTGATGGCGTCCAGGAGGTTGAGCCGTTGCCTGTTTCTTCACGATTTTTATACTGCCGAGTCGCTTTGGATAAGATGGCATTGGCAACAGTTGGGACTGTTTCTTTTCCAACTGTCTTTGTCTTATTATCCGCATAGGGTTTGCTTGAAACCTTTGCATCTAGATTGGTTTTATTACCATTTACGACAAAGGCACCTGCCCCATTCCACTCGAGATCACCCTTGATTTGGTTTTTGATTGACTCAGTTAAGACACTTTCAGCTAGCTCCTGACTGGGAGCTTCTGAAGCTTGTTTTTTCTGACTAACCTTTGTTCTAGGGGTGTTTGGTGCTGTCTGCATCTGCTTGATATAGTAGCTTCCCGCAGCCAAGAGTACGAATAGAAGTAACCCTATCAGAGCTTGTCTTGTTTTTTTGTCCATTTTTCTCCTTATTTCTTTAGAAAAAGACTGGTCTCCCAGTCTAATTTCCTGTAAATTTGCTAATCAATTCCTGCCACTTTGCCGGAGACAATATTGCCCATGGATCCTGTCCCTTTCCTAGGATGCCATAGCCTACCATCAAGCCGATTCCTAAAGCAAGGAAACCTATCAAGAGAACAATAAAAATCAACAGTAGGCGGCGGAGTACATAGCGTAAGTTTTTATTCTTCTTCATCATTTGCCTCAATTCGCTGAATCTTCGCTCCTAGCTGAGCCAATTTCTCATGGAAGCGGTAGTAACCTCTATCAAGGTGGACTAATTTACCGACAACTGTTTCTCCTTGCGCCACCAAACCTGTCAAAATTAAAGCCGCACTAGCGCGAAGGTCCGTTGATAGAACTTCTGCCCCTTGTAAAGCTTGCCCCCCTACAATACGAGCTGTATCACGGATAATCTCTGAATGCAAGCCCATACGGCGCATTTCCTCCAAGTGTTGGAAGCGATTCTCAAACACCGTTTCCACCATGGTGGATTCCCCTTTTGCAACTGTCATCAGAGCTGTAAATTGTGCCTGCATATCTGTTGGAAATCCTGGATGTGGCAAGGTTTTTACATGAACAGCCTTGAGATTTTCAAGTTGAGAACGAACACGAATACCTTCAGATTCCTCTGTCACTTCAATACCCATCTCAAGTAGTTTTGAAATCAAGGGGCGATTGTGTTCCCAGACTGCATCACGAACGAGGACATCGCCACCTGTCATAGCTGCAGCCACCATAAAGGTTCCAGCTTCGATACGGTCCTGTACCACATTGTGGGTCGTACCATGGAGTTCCTCAACACCAATCACGGTGATTGTTTCTGTGCCAGCTCCCTTGACCTTGGCTCCCATTTCATTAAGGAAGATAGCGAGATCAACAATTTCTGGCTCACGCGCAGCATTTTCAATCACTGTCACACCATCAGCTAGAGTTGCTGCCATCATGAGGTTTTGTGTTGCGCCGACACTAGGGAAGTCCATGTAGATATGAGCGCCATGCAAGTGGTCTGCCTTGGCTTCGATGTAACCAGCTGCCTGAGTGATTTTTGCCCCCATAGCTTCCAAACCTTTGAGGTGGAGGTCGATGGGACGACTCCCGATGGTACATCCCCCTGGCATAGAAACTTTGGCATGGCCTACACGAGCAAGGATTGGCCCCAAGACAACGATGGATGCACGCATCTTGCTGACATACTTGTATGGAGCTTCCTCCGTGATATCACCAGTCGCATCGACCTCGACAACATGTGCTTCCTCATCAAAGTCCACCTTGGCATTCAGACCACGAACTACTTGATTCATGGTGAACACATCTGACAAGATGGGAACGTTCTGCAAGACTGTCTTACCCTTGCTTGCTAGAATAGTCGCTGCCAACAAGGGCAAGACTGCATTCTTTGCTCCCTCGATCGTCACACTCCCGACCAGACGATTATCCCCGCCTTGAACCACAATTTTTTCCATAGTTGTTTCCTTTACTTTTGATTTTATAATAGTCCTCTAAGCGCTTCTTGCCACAGCTGGTACAAACTGATAAAGAATGAACTCAAGATGTAGCCCATCACAATACTAAAGAAGCCGACCAACAGACGAACTTTTTTTGTGTTAGTAGCAGTTACTTTTAAAACCTTTTCCCATCTTACAAGATCTTTTAAAAGGTAAAAACTCAAATAAATAAAGAGTACATGACTACTTAGAGTGAATAATAATTGAACCATTTGACTATTATACCATCTTATCCGCTTGCGCGCTAGTTTTCGATTTTTCTACAAATTAGGGATTGTTTTTAAGGTAATCAATCGCATCCTGCAGGGTCTTAACAGGAACGATTTTCATCTCTGTTTTGATCGTTTTAGCAGCTTCTAAAGCTGTTTCATAGTTGCTTTTCGCATTGGGATCTGCTTTTTTTGCTTCCTCAGTGACTGGATTGTCAGGAGCAAAAAAGACGCTCGCTCCCTGACGAGAGGCTGCAACCACTTTTTTGTCAATTCCACCGATGTCACCAACATTTCCATCGCGATCAATGGTTCCCGTTCCCGCAACGATGCGACCATTACGAAGTCCTGGATCTGCTATCTGGGTGTAGATAGCTAAGCTAAACATGAGACCGGCACTTGGCCCGCCGATACCAGCTGTTGAAAAGCGAATTGGAACGTCACTGGTCACTTCCGTACGGTCAATCAAACCAATCCCAATCCCGTTTTTCCCGTTTTCGAGAGTGATAATTTTACCTTCTGCAGATTTGACTTTTCCGTCTTCTTCATAGGTTACCTTGACCGTGTCCCCTAATTGTTGAGAATTGACATAGTCGACCAAGTCTTTTGAACTGTCAAATGTTTTGTCATTAACAGCCGTCACTGTGTCTGCAATGTTCAGAATGCCTTTAAAAGTCGAATTGTCTGTCACGGTTAAGACGTAAACTCCCAGGTACTTGAGTTCGATATCCTTACCAGCCGTCTTTAATCCTTGATACTTGGCCATGTTTTGGGACGTTTGCATATAGAACTGATTGATCCGCATAAACTCTGCATCCGTAGAGCCACCCGTAGTCTCCTTAGCACTTCTAATATCCGTAAAAGGTGTTAACCAAGCATAGACAAGATGTGATAGGGTTGCGTGTCGAATACCGACTGTTACAAACTGATAAGCTCCTGCTTCTGTATCTTCTGTTTCATTGACTTTTAAAACTTGACGAATATCTTCCGCTCCACCTGGAACTTCTATGTAGTAGGGTAAAGGTACTACAAAAGCTAAAAAAGTCACTACTAGTGCTAGGATGACATATAAGGGCCATCTAGTTTTTTTCTTCATGTTCTAATTCCTCCACAACACTGTTTGGGACATATTGCTGAATCTCCTGACCAAACTTCAGAAGTTCTCTCATGGCTGAAGAGCTGATATAAAGATGCTCTGGACGACTATATAGGTAAATGGTTTCGATTTCTGGAGCCAGTTGATGATTGTAATAATCAAAACTATACTCGTATTGCAAGTCGGTGGCATTCCGCAAGCCACGGACAAGGGTCTTAGCACCCAATCTTCTTGCAACTTCGACTACCAATTCATCATGAGAAGCCAGCACCTCTACATTATCTAAATGCGCCACCGCTTTTTCGACTGCCCGTTTGCGGTTTTCAACAGGGAGAAAACCTTGTTTGTGGGGATTGTAGAACACCCCGACATAGAGCTTATCAAAGAGTTTGCTGGCACGTTCAATGATATCCAGATGTCCATTTGTCATCGGATCAAATGAACCTGTAAATAATCCAATTTTATCTGACATAGACTGTCACCTTACTCATCCCATATATTTTTTCCTTCCAGATGCCTAAGCAGGCGATTTCTTCTGGAAGTTCTACAGACTTATCGGTTTCGCAGACGACCATGACTTCTTCAGAGAAGAGATTTCTTTCTGCCATTTTTTCGATATCTGCAACGATTTGTTCCTTGGCATAGGGAGGGTCTAAAAAAATGAGATCGAAGGGTCCAGATACCTGCTCCAGAGCTCGTTCCGCATCCATCTTGAGGAATTGAAATTTTCCAACTTCCTTGGTCATCTGGATATTTTCAGCGATGATACCTTGTGCCCTTCTATCCCGTTCCACTAAGACAGCATGGGACACCCCTCTTGACACAGCTTCAATAGACAGACCACCACTGCCAGCATAGAGATCCAATACACGACCACCATCAAAATAGGGACCTATCATATTAAAGATAGCTCCACGCACCTTATCCGATGTTGGCCTCGTCGTCTTTCCTTCTAGCGTCTTGAGAGGACGCCCTCCGTAGATTCCTGATACGATTTTCATACCGTTTATTATACCAAATTATAGGCAAAAAGAGAAAGAAAACCGAACCTTGCGGTTCGATTCTCTACAAGATATTTTCGTAAGTATCGCGGACTTCTTGAGGCCAAACACTAGTCTGAACTTCTCCAATGTGTTTCTTGCGAAGTAAGAACATGGCCATCCGAGACTGTCCGATACCCCCACCGATTGTCAATGGGAAAAGGCCGTTAAGCAGGGCTTTATGCCATTCCAGCTCAAGCCGATCTTCGTCTCCTGTAAGAGCCACCTGGCGACGAAGTGTATCCTCATCTACCCGAATCCCCATTGAGGAAAGTTCAAAGGCACAACCAAGAGATTCGTTCCAAACTAGAATATCGCCATTCAACCCTTTGTAGCCATTTTCAGACTCTGTTGTCCAGTCATCGTAGTCAGGTGCACGGCCGTCATGAGGTTTGCCATCAGGCAACTCGCCACCAATACCAATCAAGAAGACAGCACCAAACTCTTTACAGATTGCATTTTCACGCTCTTTCGGTGTCAAATCTGGATAGCGTTCCACCAACTCTTCTGTATGGATAAAGGTGATTTGTTTTGGCAAGATGGATTCAATATCGTAGCGTGCTTCTACGGCTAGCTCTGTCAGACGAATAGCCTTGTAAATCTTCTCAACGGTTTCTTTGAGATAAGCGATATTGCGTTGACCATTTGGAATCACTTTTTCCCAGTCCCACTGATCTACATAAACTGAGTGAGTCGCATCAAGCGAATCTTCATCTGGACGAAGGGCCTTCATATGAACAAATAGACCTTCACCTTCTCCAAAACCAAAACGAGCTAAGGTGTGGCGCTTCCATTTGGCTAGTGAGTGAACGACTTCATAAGTTTCATCTGGAATCTGCAAGACCTTTACGGATACTGGATGTTCGACACCGGACAGGTTATCCTGCATCCCATCACCAACCTTGCTCAAGATAGGACCTTGAACTTCAACAACTTCTAACTTATCTTTCAAATACTGGGTAAAGGTGTTTTTGACAAAGGAAATCTCTTCTTGCTGATGGATAAAACTTTTCTTCATAAACGGCTCCTCAAAAATTAGTTAAAAGCATTATACACCTATTTCCAAGAAAAGAAAAGAGTAAATAAGAAAAAGTCAGTGCTCTTTCGAACACTGACTCTGTCATTCATTAATCGTTTCGACCAAAGATTCGTAAGATGCTAAGGAAGAGGTTGATAAAGTCTAGATAGATGCTGAGTGCCATTGAGATGATCCAACCTGTCGCTACTTGTCCTCGTGACTGCTCATAAACATAGCGAATCTTTTGGTTGTCCCAAGCAATCAAACCTGAGAAAACCAAGACCATGGCAATACTAATCATGTAGTCAAAGAAACTATTGGCTAAAAATAGATTGACAACCATAGCAATGATGAGACCAACAAGTGCCGCCATCAAAGCTCGGCCCATTCCACTCAAATCTTTCTTGGTGAAAATTCCGATCACCGCCATGACAAAGAAGAGAAGGGCACTGGATACAAAGGCTGATAAGACGGTCCCAGGTGTATAAAAGGCTACGACAAAACTGAGCGTAAATCCATTTAAAACAGAATAAACTAAAAATACTGGGAGAGCTGCTGGGCTGTTCTTCGCAGCCATGCTACTTGCAACAAAGACTAGAGCAAGTTCTGCAAAAGTTGCAATCATCAGCCAGAGACGGCCATGCATTAAAAAGTAGACCAATTGGGACTGAAAGACTGTCAACATCAAAGCTGATACGAGAGCCGATAGACCAATCCCAAGTCCCACAAAGGTATAAACCTTAGCGTAAAATTGATTGAGACCTGAACGTTCTTGAATAATCGTTTGATTCATTCTGATTCTCCTTTTTCTATAAATATGTCTTGATTATAACAAAGATTTTATAAATTAGCTGAAATAAAACATCAATATGCCTGCTGCAACTGCCACATTGAGACTCTCTGCCCGACCTTTCATGCCAATATGAACCAACTGCTCAGCACTCTCAACCATGGCAGGACTAATCCCCTGTCCTTCATTTCCCATGACTAAAGCAAAGTTTTCTAGGGGAGAAAGCTCACGATAATCCTTGGAATCTCTCGATAAAGTCGTTGCCAGAATGGGCAAGTTGCTCTTCTTTGCCCCTTCTACAAAAGCGGCAACTGACATACGATAGATGGGCAAGTGAAAATGACTTCCTTGCATGGAACGCAGGGTCTTGAGACTGTAGATATCTGCTGACTTGTCTGAAACAATAACCCCTGTAAAACCTGCCGCATCCGCAGTTCGAATCATGGTGCCCACATTACCAGGGTCTTGGACATACTCTAAAAACAGAAACTTGCCCTGACGAAAATCAGGCAGCCCCTCTTCTGCTTTTTGAATCACTGCAACAATCCCTTGAGGAGTTTGCGTATCTGCCAAATCCAGTAAAATCTCCTCTGAAACCCAGATAGCTTGAGGAAAAGCAGCTAGCTGATCTCGGTAACTTTCTAAGGCAAAAATCTTCTCAATCGTTACTCCTGCTTGAACAGCTTCTTCAAATAAGTGCCAGCCCTCAATCAAATAAGCAGACTTTCGATATTTTTTTTGATGCAATTTCTTGGCATTTTTTACCACAGAATTGGCTTTTGAGGTTATAATAGTCATAGAAATATTATAACACAATCAAAGGGGTTTGGTATGCAAAAGGTTAGAATGATTGCCCAAGGAAGGGTACAGGGTGTTGGTTTTCGCTGGGGTGTTTATACTTTAGCTCTTGAAATCGGTGGCATCACTGGTCGTGTCTGGAATAATGACGATGGCACAGTGGAAATTCTCGCTCAGGCAGACTCTTCTGCTACCATGGCAAAATTTATCCAAGAAATCCGAAAAGGTCCGACACCCTTTTCAAAAGTCACCTACCTGGATGTGCAAATGAGCAACTTTTCATCCTATCCCGACTTCAAAGTCGCAAATTAGGTCTCTAGAACTATTGTATATTTTACAAAAAAACAGTAGAATAGAAAGGTATAATTTTTAAAGAAGGAATGAAAACATTGAAATCTATTAAACGTTTTGCCCTCTCTGCTATGGGAGTGGCTATGCTACTCGTCTTGACAGGCTGTGTCCAAGTAGACAAAGCAACAGGACAACCTACTGGTTTTATCTGGAACACTATCGGATCGCCTATGGCAGAGGCTATCAAATACTTTGCCAATGATATGAACCTTGGTTTTGGGATTGGGATCATCATCGTAACGATTATCGTACGTTTGATTATTTTGCCACTTGGTATCTACCAATCATGGAAGGCAACACTTCACTCTGAAAAGATGAATGCTCTCAAACACGTGCTCGAACCACATCAAACACGCCTTAAAGAGGCAACAACTCAGGAAGAAAAACTAGAAGCACAACAGGCTCTCTTTGCTGCACAAAAAGAAAACGGCATCAGCATGTTCGGTGGTATAGGATGCTTCCCTCTCCTCATTCAAATGCCTTTCTTCTCTGCTATCTACTTTGCAGCCCAATATACTGATGGAGTATCTAGCTCTACCTTCTTGGGTATCAATCTCGGTTCCCCAAGTATGATCCTTGTCGCCCTCGCTGGTATCCTCTACTATCTCCAATCACTCCTTTCACTTCACGGAGTAGAAGACGAGATGCAAAGAGATCAACTCAAGAAAATGATTTACATGAGCCCACTCACGATTGTCGTCTTCTCCCTCTTCGCACCAGCCAGTGTGACACTTTACTGGGTTGTCGGTGGTTTCATGATGATTCTCCAACAGTTCATCGTTAACTATGTTGTTCGTCCAAAACTTCGTCAAAAAGTACGTGAAGAATTTGCCAAAAATCCACCAAAAGCAAGTTCAGCATCAACTACAGGCGGGCGAAAAGATATCACTCCTAACCAAGCAACTGCAATTACGACTACTAAGAAACATAAAAAACGTAATGTTGGTAAACAACATTCTAGAAAATAAAGTAACGGCTTAGCTGAAAGGCTAGGCCTTTTTTGCATCACAAAAGCCTGATGTTTCCATCAGGCTTCTTTTTTATCCATGTACACGTTTCATATAGTCTTGATAGCTTTCTGTATCCATGAGTTTTTTGGCATTCTTGACACGGTCTGCTGTTGGTGGTTTTACCCCTTCAAGTGAATAGGGAATTCCTAGTTCACGCCACTTGAATTCTCCCATAGTGTGATAAGGTAGGATTTCAAACTTGTCAACGTTTTTGAGGGTTTTGACGAATTTGCCGAGTTCAATCAAGTCCTCATCTCTATCTGTCAAGCCTGGAACCAACACATGGCGAATCCACACAGGCTTCCCAATATCTGATAGATATTTTGCACAAGCCAAGATGTTTTTATTGGTTTGGCTGGTAACAATTCTGTGTTGTTCATCGTTGATTTCCTTGATATCCAAGAGAACCAAATCTGTCACCGCCATGAGTTTATTAAACTTTTCGAGATAACGTGGTTTATTACGGAACGGAAGGGCACAGGTATCCAAGGTACAGTGGATTCCTTTTTCCTTGGCCTTGGTAAAGAGGGCAATTAGGAAATCAATCTGTAAGAGGGCTTCTCCTCCACTAACAGTGATTCCCCCTTTGTCTCCCCAGAAACCACGGTAGCGAAGGGCTTCTGTCAAGACATCGTCTACTGTCCGTTCGCGTGATTTATTGGTCTCCATAGCCCATGTATCGGGGTTATGGCAGTACTGGCAACGCATCTGACAGCCCTGCAAAAAGACAATAAACCGAATCCCAGGGCCATCTACCGCCCCAAAACTCTCTGTCGAATGCACCATTCCTGTCACTTGTCCATAGTCAATTGTTTCTTCAGACATATCGTCACCTTCCTTGAAACCGTTTTATAGTTTTATTATATCACGAGTAAGGTGAAAAACAAGGTTTTTTTGTCTATTTTTTAGAAAGCAATCTGTTTTTCACTTTCATTTTCAATTTCTTTTACTGATCCGATTCAAAATCAAAACCATACAAGGTTGCGAAATAGTCCTCAGGGCGCTCTGCACGGCGGATTTGGCGGGCTTTTCCTTCTTCGGTATAGAGGATTTCTGCCGAGCGTAGTTTGGCATTGTACTGATAACCCATGGAGAATCCATGTGCACCTGTATCATGAATTACCAGCAAATCACCGATTTCTGTATGAGGTAGTTCGCGATTCACTGCAAATTTATCATTGTTTTCGCAGAGTGAACCGACCACATCTACCACCTCAACTGGTCCGTCTGGATGAGTAAGATTCGTGATATGGTGGTAGGCTCCATACATGGCTGGGCGCATGAGGTTGACTGCTGATGCATCCACACCTAGATAGGTACGGTAGGTTTTCTTTTTATGAGTTACTTTGGTGACGAGAACTCCGTGAGGCGCCAGCATAAAACGGCCCAATTCAGTAAAAATCTTGACCTGACCAAGACCTGCTGGCGTAAGGACTTCTTCATAAACCTTACGTACCCCTTCACCAATCACAGCGATGTCATTTGGCTCCTGGTCTGGACGGTAATTGACACCAATACCGCCAGAAAGATTGATAAAGTCTAGCGAAATGCCCAACTTTTCCTTGATTTCAACAGCCAATTCAAAGAGCTGACGTGCCAACTCTGGATAATAGAGATGGGTGACAGTATTGGATGCTAGGAAGGAGTGAATCCCAAAAGTCTTGGCTCCTTTTTCCTTCAAAATCGCAAAGGCTTCAAAAAGCTGGTCCTTGGTCATGCCAAACTTGGCTTCTCCAGGATTGTCCATGATGTCTGTCCCTAGCTCAAAAACGCCTCCAGGATTGTAACGACAAGAGATGACTTCTGGAATGCCTGCCGCTCGCTCTAGATGTTCAATATCTTCAAAGGCATCCAAGTTAATGGTTGCGCCCAATTCACGCGCATAAGCGTACTCTTGGTCTGGGGTATTGTTAGAAGAGAACATGATTTCAGAACCCGGGAAATCCAGCTTGTGACTCATCAAGAGCTCCACGTAACTAGAACAGTCCACACCACAACCTTCCTCTTGGAGAATTTTCAAGATGGCTGGGGTTGGAGTGGCCTTGACTGCAAAATATTCTTTAAAACCCTTATTCCACGAAAAAGCCTTGTTTACCGCTCTTGCTTTTTCACGAATCCCCTTCTCGTCATACAAGTGAAAGGGAGTTGGGAACTCGGAAACAATCGTTTCTAAATCTTCACGGCTGATAAATGGTGTTTTCATAAGCATCCTTCTATTCTGTTTGCAAAGAAAGGCTGGGACAATCGTTCCAACCTTTAGTTCTATCTCTTATTTGTCTTCGTCAAAGATATTTCCAATCTCAACATCGATGGATTGGTTCTTGACATCAATATTGGTTACTTTCAAGAGTGACTTGTAATCAAACTGCTTTTCACGTTCTTCTTGGGCATTGTCTGCAAAGACTGCGACACCAGCTAGTTCCGAATCAAACTCACGCAAGAGACTAATCATCCCGTTGACAGTTCCGCCACCTTTCAAGAAGTCATCCACAATCAAGACACGACTGCCTGCCTTGAGACTACGTTTTGAAAGGAACATTTTCTCAATACGGTCACCGCTGGAACCTGATACGTAGTTGACACTGACCGTTGAACCTTCGGTAATTTTTAAGTCACGACGCACAATGACAAATGGAACATTGAGGACATTGGCAACTGCATTTGCAAGCGGAACCCCTTTAGTTGCTACTGTCATAACGGCATCGATTTTTTGGTCCATAAAGCTCTTGGCAATGATGCGTCCAATATTTTTCAAAATGGCAGGCGTACTGAGCAAATCAGACAGGTAGATATATCCACCTGGCAAGATACGATCGCTTTCTGAAAGTTTGTCACGCAAGTCTGCGATCATTTCTTTGGCTTCATGACTCGAGATTGATGGTGTAAAGATAACGCCACCACCTGCTCCAGTCACAGTCTGGATATGGCCGATTTCGATTTCCTCAAAGGCACGCTTGATAATCACGATATCCTCTGAAATCGATGATTTAGCAGATTCGTACTTTTCTGCAAAGGTATTGAGACTTGTTAGTTTGTATGGATTATTAATCAAATAGTTGGAAATGACAACCATCCGATCACTTCTTCTTAATTTCATTTTTATTTACCATTCCATTTAATTTTGATATTTTATCCATTATACCACATTCACATAAAAAAACGAACATTATTGCGTAAAAAATGCTCGTTTTTCTTAAATTATTAATCTAAATCTGGTTTATAGAAGGAACGATTGTCCATAGCGAAGATTTTATTGGTCATCTCTCCTTTATCCACCAAAGCTAGAGCCGTTGACATCATCATCATGCTGGCATCTAGATTGTCAATCATATGGATAATCTCTGCCTCCATAATGCGTGGACGAACCGGACTTCCATACTCCAGCAAGCCATGATGACTGAGAATGACATGGCGAAGGAGAACAACTTCTTCTCTGGTATCATCGATGCCGAGTTCCATGACTGTCTTGGTAATTTCGCTATCGATGAGGGCGATATGGCCAATGAGATTGCCTCGCACTGTGTACTCCGTCTGATCTGGTCCCGTCAACTCAATAACCTTGGCCAAATCATGCAGCATAATCCCGGCATAGAGGAGGCTCTTATTGAGCTGAGGATAGATCTCGCTAATGGCATCTGCCAAGCGCACCATGGTTGCTGTATGATAGGCCAAACCCGTTTCAAAGGCATGGTGGTTGGTCTTAGCAGCTGGATAGGAGTAGAATTCCTTATCATACTTGGTGTAGAGACTACGAACGATACGTTGCCAGACAGGATTTTCAATCTTGAAAATCATTTGCGACATGTAGTCACGGATTTCCTTAACATCAACTGGAGATTTGACCTTGAAATCAGCTGGATCATTGGGTTCCCCAGGCTGAGGCAAGCGGAGAGTAATTTGATTAACTTGAGGAGTGTTGTTATAAACTTCTCGACGTCCCTGCATGTGGACGACTTTCCCTGCGGTAAAGGCCTCAACGTTATGCGGTTGGGCATCCCAGAGTTTTCCTTCAATCTCGCCACTATCGTCTTGGAAGGTAAAGGCTAGGTAGTTTTTCCCAGCACGTGTCTGTCTCAGGTCAGCTGACTTAATCAGGTAAAAGCCTTCAAACAGCTCATCTTTTTTCATGTGACTAATCTTCATATTCTTCCTCATTTTCTTGGAAATGGAGTAGATCAAGCGCAGGCTCACCTTCTGATAACTCAATGTGACGGAGCGTCCGCTCGATAGCTGTGGTACGACGGTTTAATAATTCATCAATATTGCCAGAGGCATGTTGGAGATGCTTTTGTGCCTTGACCAGAATGCCACCAAACTTGCCAAACTCGGTCTTGACACTAGCAAGAGTCTTGCTGATATGATCTGCACTCTTTTGGATATTGAGAGTTTTGAAGCCAACTGATAGGGAGTTAAGTAGGGCTGATAGGGTACTTGGACCTGCGACAATAATCTGCTCCTCCCGTCTCAAATCATCAAAGAAGAGCGGATTGCGGACGATTTCTGAGTAGAGTCCCTCTGTCGGAACAAACAAAACTCCAAAATTGGTCGTCCGAGGTGGTGCTATGTACTTGCTCTTGATATCCTTGGCGAAACGCTTAACGCTTGCTAAGAGAGATTTACGACAGCGTTCAATTTCGTCCTTATCACCTGCTTCATAGGCTTCTTCTAAGCGGTAATAATCCGCCAGTGGAAACTTGGAGTCAATTGGTAGGTAGACATATTCCTGGTCGCCTTGCCCAGGCAACTTGATGGCGTATTCCACACGTTCACTGGAGTTTTCAACCGTTGCAAATTCTCGTTCGTACTGGGCAGGCGTCATGATGTCTTCGATGATTTGCCCCAGTTGCAATTCGCCCAGAATCCCTCTCGTTTTGGTTCCAGAGAGAACCTTGTTGAGTGCACCGACATCGCGGGCAACCGTCTGCATTTCTCCAAGGCCACGATTGACAGACTCTAGTTGCTTGGAAACTGTCTCGAAGGAAGCCTGCAAGCGCGTCTGCAAGGTCTTTTCTAGTTTTTCCTCGACCGTTTGGCGCATTTGTTCTAAACGTTGCTCATTTGATTCCTGCAAAGCTTGGAGACGTTGGTCGGTCTTATCTCTGGTTTGAAGGAGATTCTCGTTCATCTCCTGTCTAACTTGAGTCAGGCCTTGGTGCAACTCCATTCGCACTTCCTGCAAACGGTCACTGACAGCTACTTCTAAGTCTTTTTGATCTAGCTGACTGGCTTGCCTAGCTTGTTTAAAGCGGTAATCCAGTTGATCTGAAAGATTGTCTGCCTGATCCTCCAAACTCTTGGCTAGGTATTTGTCTTGCTTATCCTGCCTTTGCCAAATCAGAAAGAGCCCAGCTAGGTTGGCAATTAATAATAGTAATAATACAGTCTCCATCCTACCTCCTG
Source organism: Streptococcus oralis (assembly GCF_026782235.1). Taxonomy (GTDB): domain Bacteria; phylum Bacillota; class Bacilli; order Lactobacillales; family Streptococcaceae; genus Streptococcus; species Streptococcus oralis_CC. The sequence continues at coordinate 60,097 of NZ_JAKUWE010000006.1, forward strand.
TCCTTGCTATGCAACACGACGACATAGCCATCTGGGCAAGTTATCGAAACTTCCCTATCTATATATTCGTTAGAAGCGTACACTTTTTTAAAGAAAAAATTTTCCTCTGTCAATTCGTACTTGGCACCAAGAATAGTCAGCTGGCTATCCCGAACTGGCATAAAGGCTAGATAATCGTAGTCTGAACGGGGCTCTAGCTGACTGGTCCCTTCTGGACAATAGGCAATCAAGTTTTGCCCATCCTCAATCGCTATCTGGCGCATATAGGGGGCCAACTTGGGATTGCTAGGCAGGAAGACATTGGCCAGCATATGATCAATACGACCACCAAGAGCCCCAAAAATAGTGACCTGAGCCTGAGGATTTTGCTCAAAGATGGCCAAGAGAGCCAATTCCAAATCCGTGTCATCTTTTTCCGGATGGGCTTGGACAAAATGCCGGGCACGTTTTTGAATCAACTGACGCTCTTCTGCAGTCACAGAATCAAAATCCCCAACTGCTAGGGCGAGAGGAAGGTCTTCCTCCAAGACCCAAAGCGAGCCTCGATCCACACCGACAAAGGAATCAAAGTCCGTCCGGTAGTGACCGCGGTCTCCGCCTGCAAAAACGGCAACCTTAGTCCAGTTGTTTTCTGAGAGTTTGCACTCGTTCATTGACATCTCCCTTAAAGACATAGGATCCTGCTACAAAAACGGTCGCACCAGCTTCTTTGGCTTGAGCAATGGTCTGGTCATCAATCCCGCCATCCACTTCAATTTCAAAGTGCAAACCTTTTTCCTCACGAAGGGCAACCAACTCACGAACCTTGTCCATGGTTTCAGGTAGAAATGCCTGCCCACCGAAGCCAGGGTTAACTGTCATGACCAAGACTTGGTCAACTAGGTGAAGCACGTGCTTGATCGCCTCCACAGGCGTACCAGGATTGATAACAACCGAAGGTTTGACCCCTAGAGAACGAATTTTTTGGAGAGCTCCATGGATATGAGGCGTTGCTTCTACATGGATACTGATGATATCCGCTCCTGCACGCGCAAAATCTTCTAGATGATGCTCAGGATTTGATACCATCAAGTGGCAGTCAAAGACCATCTTGCTATGGGGGCGAAGAGCTTCAACCACACCTGCACCAAAACTGATTTGCGGTACAAAGTGACCATCCATGATATCGATATGGGCATAATCTGCCCCAGTTGCTTCTAGGCGTTTGATTTCACGTTCAAAGTTGGCATAATCTGCTGCCAGAATTGACGGAGCAATCTTGTATTGAGACATAGGTTTCTCCTTATTTTGGAATTTTTTTGCTGACTTTTATATAGGTTTCTCTGCGATTTTCAATTTCACTGAGGAATTGCAGATAATTGTCAAAACGGAAGGTTGCAATGATTCCTTCTTCAACAGCCGGCTTAACCGCACAGGACGGCTCATGGGTATGGGTACAAGTACGGAATTTACAGTCTCGACTGACACTAGCAATCTCTGGAAAAGCCTGATTGAGGTCTTCAGCCGTTGACACTTCATAATCCAGTGATGAAAAGCCTGGTGTGTCCGCGATTTTACCCCCATTGAGGTTGTAAAAACTAACAGCTCGAGTGGTATGACGACCGCGACCCAGACTGTCTGAGATTTCTCCTGTTTCAAGATTGAGGTCCGGTGCGATTTTATTGAGAAGGGTTGATTTCCCAACACCTGTCTGCCCCATGAAAACTGTAACCTTACCTGTCAACAGGGGCAGGAGCTCCTCCTTGCTGGTCACAAAATCGTAACCAATAGCACCATAGGTTTGTTGGTAAAAATCTAATTCTCCCCTATCTTCCAGCAAGTCTATTTTAGAAATATAGACGACAGGATGGATGCCCTTATGTTCTAAGAGTACTAAGAAGCGATCCAGCAAATTGCTATTAAAATCAGGCTCCTTAGCCGACATGATTACCACAGCTTGGTCAATATTGACAATAGGCGGACGGACCAGACTGTTTTTCCGTTCGTGAATCTTGAGAATATAACCTTCAGAATATTCCTCCGCAGAATAATCTACCCAATCCCCAACATAGGGTGTATGACCTTTTTTACGGAAATTTCCACGCGCGCGTGTTTGATAAACCTGACCGTCACTCTCCACATAGTAGAAGCCTGCCAAGGCTTTAATGATTTGTCCCTGCATCTTAGAGTCCTTGTCCTTTAAGCGCATCTGCTAGGCTAGCAAATTCTTCCAAGCTTAGTGCTTCCCCACGCACACTTGGTGACAAGCCTGCTTGGTCCAAAGCCTTGGTCAGCTTATCCTTGACTTCTTCGGTCTTGCCAAAGTAGCCTGTTAAGTTGTTCCACAAGGTCTTGCGACGATGAGTGAAACTAGCCTTGGATACCTTAAAGAAGAACTGTTCATCTTCTACTGCTACAGCAGGTTCTGGGCGGCGTACCATTTTCAAGATAGCCGAGTCCACATTTGGCGCTGGCACAAAGACTGTACGAGGCACGATGAAGGCAACCTTAGCTGTCATATAATACTGCACAGCAATCGACAAACTACCGTAAGCCTTGGTATTTGGCTGTGCTGAGATGCGATCCGCCACTTCTTTTTGCATCATGACCACAAACTCACTAAAAGGAATCCCACTCTCGATCAAGTGCATGAGAATAGGCGTTGTGATATAGTAGGGCAAGTTGGCAACTACCTTAATCGGCAGGTCTGGATTTTTGAAATTCTGGATATGCTGAGCTAGGTCAACTTTTAGAATGTCCTCGTTGACTACTGTTACATTGTCAAAATCACGTAAAGTATCTGCTAAAATTGGCACCAAACGGTGGTCAATCTCAAAGGCCATGACTTGAGCTGCACGCTCAGCCAAAAACTCTGTCAAGGCACCAATACCTGGCCCAATTTCGATAACATTGACCTGGTCATCAATTTCAGCCGTATCGACAATTTTTTGAAGAATATTGGTATCCGTCAGGAAATTTTGCCCGAAGGACTTTTTAAAGGTAAAACCGTGACGCTCCAGCACTGCCTTGGTCACGCTATAATCTGCAATTCTCATCTATTCTCTTTTCTAATATGAACGACGATATATCCAAACAAAATCATTTCCTCTAGAGCCCTGATGAATCAGGTCTTTTAAACAAACATTTGGATTCGTCAGTTCTTTTGTTTCCGTATTATAACTTGTTATTGTCTTTCCACCATGTCGAAGAAGCCATTCCGTATCCAATCCAGGCAGATATCTGTCCTTTTGAAGAAAACTACAAAGCCCCTCAACTGTCATATTCTCCGGGATATCAAGGTCCATCTGATGAGAAAAAACATCATCCCCAATACATACAGACTCTCTATCAACTCGGATTTTCATTTCACTCTTTCCTTATAAGTTTCTATTTGAACGCTATCAGAATAAATAGCCCTAGAAATAAATCAACTATAATACATCGTCATATATACGAGGAACTATTTAACATCCCTTAACTTATCCTGGCTTCTTCCATTTTCATTAGGAACACATCAAACAACTCCATATACGGTATTTTCACTCACTATTGAAACAACTTGTAAGATCTGTTCTATTTTTTAAAATCTTTATCATTCATCGTTTGAAAAAGTCAATTGCTCAAGTAAGGCATAGAGTTTTTTCTGCTCTTCTTCTTCGTAAGCAGATCTATTTGCTTTTACTTCCCTGCATTTCTCGTCATACAAAAAACCGTCATATCCGTCTTCTGTAGATAAGGCTGTGTAGACTTTCGCCATTTCTTCAGGACTAATCGAAAATCTTGACTTGATTTTATAAAGATTTTTCATAAAAGCGCTGAGGTGATTATAGCGGCGCATATCTACTTTGACATTGGTCACACGAATTGCTTGAATTTTAATATCTTTCCAATGTTTCCGCATATAAAGCGACAGCATCAACAAGGCTAATTTATTCTGATAATAAGTCTTAGCAGGACTGTAATGTTTTTGACCAGCTAAATTTTCAAAATCAAGTTTCATGAAGGGATAAAGCACTAGCCCCTGGGAAGAAATATTAATAATCCGTCCACTCTCTGACTTTTCCAACAAACCTTTCAACAGGAAAGAAAGCAGGAAGGGCGCAACAACATTGGTCGCAAATTGTTTTTCTAATCCATCCTTAGTCAGGATGGGCTTTTTGACTGATAAATCAAAGTCAGCTGCATTGTTAATTAGAACGTCTAGAACGTCTTCTTTTTGAATATACTGTTCCGCTGCTTTCCTGACACTCTTCATATCAGATAAATCAGCCAAGATATAATCTACATGTGGATTTCTTGTCTGCTGACGAATTTCCTCACAAGCTTGCTCGGCAGCCTCTTGCCGCCTACAAAATAGGGTCACTGACCACCCTTTCTCAGCTAACTGCCTTGCAGCTTGATAACCGATACCACTGTTACCACCGGTAATAATTACTTTTTTCATTTTTTACTCCTTTAAACTGAATATTTTGTCATAACTTCTTCCACTTCTGCCAAGGTTACGCCAAACAACTCTAAGCGCTTAAGGAGTTGCTTGCCATTGGAATAGCCGATGCGGAGCTGTTCGCCTAGATACTCTCTGCGCCTACGACTGTCTTCTCCCGCTAAGAAACCTAGGCGAATCAAGTCACCACGACTGATGTCAAACTCGTTCTCGTTTTCAAATTGCTCTGTCACTTGAGCCAGCGCTGTTTTTAAATCTTCATAGCTGGCGTGTTCAATTCCCAGAGAACGTCCCTTGGACTTGGATTTGGGAATAGCCTCATCTCGCTTGAGAAAAGCATGCTGAACTGTCGGAAGGGCCGTCATAATCATGCGACGAATGCGCTCACCGTTAAAGTCAGGATCTGTAAAGACAATGACCCCATGCAGTTCATGCAGGCGTTGAATTCGCTCTATATCTTGATCATTGATTGCCGATCCTCGTGTCTCATAGGTCTCTACGTCAAAGTAACGTTTGAGATTGGCCGTATCATCGCGACCTTCGACCACGATGACTTGGGAAATTTTTTCTTTCATCACTTGCTGTCCAATCCAAAGATACGCTCTGCATTTGCAGTTGTTACTGCGGCTAACTCCTCAGTCGTCATCCCACGCAAATCCGCGATAAAATCTACCACATAGCGAGTATAGGCTGTTTTGTTTTCACGGCCACGTTTAGGAACAGGAGCTAGGTAGGGCGCATCCGTCTCTACCAAAATCTTGTCTAAAGGAAGCTCTCTAGCAGCTTCTTGGACATCCGTCGCTTTTTTAAAGGTCACCACACCTGAGAAAGAAATAGTCATGCCAAGCTCGACAAACTTCTCAGCCCACTCGAGAGAGCCTGAAAATGAATGCATGATGCCACCACGAGGACCAACGCCCTCACTCTTGATAATCTCATAAGTATCTTCTAGCGCATCACGAGTGTGGACCACAAAAGGCAAGTTCAAATCCTTAGACAGCTGAATCTGACGACGAAAAACCTGCTCCTGTACTTCCTTAGGTGCTGTCATCCAATGGTAGTCCAGACCAATCTCACCTAAAGCAACAACCTTGTGATGTTTTAGCTTTTCAAGCAAGTAAGCTTCGACCTCATCTGTGTAAGTCCCTGCCTCCGTCGGATGCCAGCCAATAGTTGCGTAGAGCTGCTCATACTCATCTGCTAACTCTAGGGCTCGTTCAATGGTTAGCTTATCAAAACCAACAATATTCATCTGTGTCACATCCATCTCAGCAGCCAAGGCGAGTTCTTCTGCCTCGCGTCCTGCAAATTCTTCTACATTTAAATGTGTGTGCGTATCAAAAATATCCATACTATATTTCCCTCTCTTTCCTCAATATTCCTTAACTACCAGAATAAAAGAATTTCTTTCTTCTATACTTCCCTATATTTCCTCTAGTTTCTATTCACTTTGGTTAGTACTTGGTTAGTTCTATGGTTAGCATCTACAGATGAATTTGATTAAGTTTCTCTCTCAATTCATCCTGTATATTTTTTGTTACATGACTATAGATCCTTAAAGTGATAGATTCATCTCTATGTCCAACTCGCTCCATAATAGCCTTTATGGGTATCCCTATTTCAGCCAACAAACTAATATGAGAATGTCTAAGCATGTGAATATTATAGGATCTGTCCCCACCTAACACTACTTCACAAATATTTTTGATAAATCTATATAACAAAGGCTGCCTCATAATGTTACCTTGCTCAGTCACAAAAATGAACTCCTCATCAAAACAGTTCCTACGAAAGTACTCGATAATATCCAAGCAACGTTCACTTAGTACTATCGTTCTAACAGAACCTACTGTTTTCGTTGTCTGTAAGATTCTCTCATCATATCTATGAGCAACATAATCTATTGTATGATCAATTGTTAAAAGATTTGCTTTGAAGTTTACATCTTGATAGCGAACCCCTATAAACTCTGCGAAACGAAGACCAGTTAAAAAGATAAATTCCATTGCCAAAGCATAACGCTTATCTTTATTGTGACTTTCACAATACGATAAAACCTGTCCTAGTTCCTCTCTACTAATGAAATTATCCTTAGCTTTTTGCAACTTCTCATAGTCCGCTTTCTGCTTTGGAATTACCACCCCTTTAACTGGAGAATCAGAAATATATCCGACCTTTACAGCATAATTAAAGAGACCATTCAAATATATCTTCCGATTTTTTCTTGTTGAATTTTGAACATTCAAATTCATTAGATATGTTTGAACTATCTGAGTAGTATAATCTGATATTCTCAAATTTCCTACTGTTTCCATGAAAAGTTCTAAACTTTTCATCTCACTTCTATAACTAGAGGATTTTATCTCACTGGAACGAATCGTTTTCCATTCTTCTAATAGCTGACTAAAAACCATTTCTCCTAGCTGTTTCTTTTCAACTTCCTCTTTTGTAGGGGCTGTTAGAAGTTTTTCAATTTTTAGCGCTAAGCGACGTTTTGCTTCTGCTTGAGAAACTCTAGATTTTGATTTTAGAGTCACAGAAACTTGTTTCCACTTTTCCTCTCGTTCATGATAGAATTTCTCATAATAACGGTATTTCCCATTATCCAATTTTTTAAAAAACATTTCTTCTCCTTGTACTTTTGAAGCAAAGGAAAGCTATGTAGCATAGCTTAATTATAACATAACTACATAGCTTCCTCATATTTATTTTGTTTATACAGCAAAAATTCCTTATAACCTTCAACGTTTATATATACTCTCTTATGAGAAGGCTTCAAAATGTATCCTTGGAATTTTTCATTTCTCCGCATTTCTGTTAGATCATTGTTTAAGGTTTTTAACGGAACATCAAATAATTCCGTAATTCCTCTCTTGCTTTTATATATATTTTCCATAAAATTCTCCTATTTGATATAATAGGGTTGGTAAAAGACATTTTCTTTTATTACCTACTTAGCTTGTCAGTTGCTCCGCTAAAAGTATCTGACAGGCTTTTTATATTATCGTAAAACTCCGTAGTATATTCTTTTACACCATGAGGAGTTTCATGTTTTGTCGTACGTGAAAATGTCGGAGGATTGTTAATTTTATAAGTTTCCATAAGCTCACCCTTTGTTGTTGTAATTTCCAAAGGCTTTTCAATTCCTCTGCTAGTTCGATAAATTCTGATACCCTTGGGATACATATGTAGGCGAGCACCTTTTATAATTGCTTTGTTTTCTGAACCCTCATCACCTATCTGCAAATTAGATAAATAAGCAATCAAATAATTCCCAACCTTATCAGCTCTCCGTAGCCTTTTGGTCTTTGTGAAACCTTTCACCCACATCTTAGCAAGGTCATTGTTAGGAATTGTTAGTTCGGAATCGTTCTTTAATAACACATGCAAATGCCACCTTCCACTAGCTTGTGGCTCAATAACAGCAATATATTCTACATGACCGAAACTATGACGAATACGACGTATAAACGCTTTAAAATCCTTATAAACCACCTCAGGATTTATGACGTGTTCGCGATAAGTCAACGTAATCCAGAGCTGATTTTTTCCGCCAGTAAAATTATGGGCTATTATTCGCCGTAACTTCTTCATGGTTTGCTTTGTTGACTTAAGATTATCAAACCTACTGTTGTTTGAAGTATCCATATCATGAATTTCTCCAGTATCAAGATTTACATAACGCTTACCTTCTATCACTTTGATAGTTTGTTCTTGTTGACCGTTAGCGGTTGTCATTTCGATCGTATGACCATACACGTAACTTTTTACTATCTTACCATGTTCTATTCGCTTCATATTTTTACCTATATAAATATTCTTTTGTGCTTTTGTTTGACGCTTATCAAGTTAAGGCGTCGCACTATCGATGATTAAATTCAGATTTATTCCATGATTTATTGACAATAGGGACCCTAAGATTATAAAACTGATTGTGTCGGCACGGCGAACAAAGTTCGACCGCACCGCCCCAACCAGTCTAATCTATCTTAGCCTAGTATCAACAACTTTCACGGCATAAAGAATTTAACCATCTAAGACCACGGATGTTTCAATTTGAACAACGCCCCTTTAAGCGTTCGTCTATCTGATTCATTACATATGATGAATACTAGATAGCGCAACCCATCCTTTACATATAGATCAGCGAGACCATGAAGAGCATATTTGTGCAAATAAAAGATCCAAGTATCTTTTATTCTTAATAAAACGTCTAAATCTATCTCTCCAAAAATTTGAAACCGAAAAACCACACACCTAGCTCCAAATTCTCGAATCCCATGGTTATCCATTGTACATATGGGAACCCTTTCATCTGCTACGTGCACTCTCTGGACTGACTTGCTTCCATCGGCTTGAACAACTTCCTGAGCTTCGTAAATTGGAACTAGTTTATACACAAACTGATTTTCCTGAATATTTTCTTTCACTAATTCTACCAATACATTTTGCGTAGAATCTAGAAATCTATTCCAGTTTTTTTGCTTTTCTTCTATCTGGACTTTCCTCTGGTACTCCTGAAGTTTTCTACTACAAAGATGATAAACTTCCTTAGCACCTTCAAAAATCTTCATAGGTAATTCTTCGATAATCGATGGCATATTTGCCTCCTTTAAAGTGCGACAACTTCAATGACTTTTGCAGTCAAACTAAGTTGGTTACGATATTCTCCGTATACAATTGCTTTCTCAATGTCTACAATTTCTACAGATGTCAGCATTGGTTGAAACGTATCATAATCCTTCATCGTTGCAAGTGGAACTTTTACAGTGAGCTGCTCCCCAGTATTATTTTTTTCGTTGGGATAGTCACTTTCATCCGCAAAGACCAGCACGCAAACTTTTACACCTTTCTCCGTTTCCGAACCAGTTTCACTTTTTTCTATCCACCTTGTTGCGGACACAAAACGTAGTTCTTTGCGAGAAAGGAAAAGTGACGTATTAAACTCTGTAAAATAAGTTAAGTTCTTAAGTGCCATAATTCAATACCTTCTTTCTAAACTTAAAAGTAAATCGTCTACTTTTAAGCAAATAAACACTGTGACGATTACAGATAACAACGTTTAAACTTACACCTCCTTATCTATTAGGAGAAATTTCAACAGAATTCGGAGGAGATTATAAATTTTTTAATTCTTTTCGTAGAATCTCTACAATACGCTCATAGTGTCTTTTTACAGTTTTGTCAGTAAGTCTAACTTCCTTTGCAAGATGCGAGAATGATTTATTCTCAAAAACAACTCCAAACAAGATTTTTTTGTCTCTATCACTCAACAATCTCTCAATAGCATCGTTTATAATAGCAATTTCTTCTTTTTTTATTAAGAAAGACAATGGGTCATTATAATCTGCTATCGTATCTAATAAAGAACCTGTGTCACCTGATCTACTATCTAAACTACAAAGACCATAAGATCGATCTTTTCTACATGAATTCTCATAGGACTGGTTTAATAAGTTATCTACCTTAGCCCAATCACCAGATAATACAGCTTTTTTAATTGCTTCTTCTCTACGTTGTTCTACTTTTGTTAAATCTACCATATGTTGGTACCTCCTGGGGATTTACCAACCATACAGAGTTTGTCTTCTCACGCTACCGTCAGTGGAAAAAACTTAGTAGTCATTTTAGATAAAAACAGTCAGATGTATAAAAAAATAGCAGTTATACAAAATCGTATAACTGCTATGCATTTTTTAGAGCCAAATCTATATTCTATTTATTTTTTTATTCAATTATTCTTTTAGTTCTACTTTTTCTAGTTCCATTACTGCGTTATTTTCTTCATTTGAGGTATCATTCTTCAAAAATCCTATGAATACTTTCTTACCATTTTCAACCGGGATATAGAATTGCACTCTATCTAAATCAACATATATTTTTTCTGTATCCTTTATCTTATATCCTCTACTTTCCATGATTGCGATAATTTGTTCTTTTGTTTTCAAATTCTTAACAGTATTAGTAAATGACTCATATGAAGTTAAATAAATCACCTTATCTCCTAAAATAATTCTATCACTTGAAAATTTAATATTAGGTAATCTATCTATATTTTTTTGATCTTCTTCCACAGATCCTTTAGTTCCATAAACCTTCGTAACACGATAAGTTCCGCTAATTTTTGTGTTTACTAATGGCACTAACTCATATGGTACAGATGTATTCTCACCAATTATATCAAGATATACCATCTTATGTTGATCTATCTTATACAGGATTCTTCCGTAACGTTCTTGGTCTTTATTATCAAGTAATGAAATAAACTTCAAATCTTCTTTTTTGATATCGCTATTTTTTAATATCTCGAAATTTTCCTTAAATGATTTGACGATATCTTCTTCCGAAAGTTTAGTTTTTGTGATATTTTTAAAATCAGAATATGAATCATGAATAGTTACATCATAATTAAATACTTCATTATTTTTTAGCATATAATCAATTTTTAATTTTTCTGAACCTGAAAATTCCCAAACACTAGTTTTAAGCCCTACTGAACCCCACTTCTTATCAAATAAATTATCACTTGATGAATTTTCAGAAAAATAATTAGATATACTTATACCTGCAGCAGCAAAGATTCCCAATATAACAATCGTAAGTAATATAACTTTCACTAGACTAAATTTTTTAGTTTTCTTATCATTCTGATTTTCTTTTTTTTCTTTTCCAATTTTTTTCTTGTTCATAATATCTCTTCTCCGTACTTTTTCTATTGTTTAAACAAAATCAGTGTTTGGCTCTTAATTATCTTTGTTATTTATATATTTTTTAAATTCATCTTTTGACATATACTGAGGACTAGGCATTTCAGGTATATTCTCAATATTTTCAATAATATTTGAAACAACTTCTAAGGCAATCCATTTAAAATTGGACTGTTTTTCTATTGTTTCATTTATATTTTTCCACTCTGTGGGAACCATATACGAGGGGTCTTCTGGAAGTTTAGGATAGATTCCTTTTTCAATAATTTTAGAAAGAAATCCGTATTCTCCATTTGGTAATGTTAGTAACAAATAACTAACATTTCTCTGGTACAAGTCTTTTGTCGTAAATAAAACTTTTCCACCATTATTTTTTGCAAAATAATAATGAGCTTCTAAGCTACCTAACTGAGAATATTTCTTCTCACCATTTCCCATGCCCCATTCTTGTAATTTATACACAGCTATTTCTTCTGTCATATCACTACTCCTATTGTATTGTTTTTCATCCATTTTAACACAAAATTGTATCGTTCGCTATACTATATTGATATTTCGGACAGTTAACTGTACTTAAAAAATCATATAAAGGATAGTAGAATAGTACAAAAGAGGAAATTACAGATGGAAGCTAATCAATTACAAAAATACATAGCAGAACGTATAAGAGAATGTAGAAAAGAACAGAATCTCAGCCAAGAACAATTATCCAATCAAGCCGGACTAGGTGTTAAAGCAATACAAAACATTGAGAATATGAAATATGATTTTAAAATACACACACTTGAAAAAGTGCTTACTGCTTTAGGACTGACCGTAGAAGACTTCTTTAATTTTCCACTCTCAAATAATTACGTCCCTATAACTACATTGATTGATAACATCTCAGATTTATCTCACACAAAAAAATTAAAAATAATTTCTTTGTTCAATGAAATTGTCAAAAATATAGATTAAAAGAGGAACTCTCAATGAATTCCTCTTTTTGTATGCTACTTTAGCTTTCCTTTGGTTAGCTTTTTTACTTTATAGATTCTAACTATTCTGATTAAAATTTAAAATTTCATATTTTTCAGAGATTACATTTCTATTTTCATCCAAAAAAGTTTGCTTTATCCACCGTCCTCGTATTTCACTTGACACCGAAATGGTTCTATCCATTCTTTTAATTTCCCTAAATAATTCACTAGAAAACTTTGCCTTTACTATTCCAGATAAAGTTTTTATAGAGACATTATTTCGAGCATTGGATGCACTAGATACTATTCCTTCAAAATCGAATTCTTCTGAAAACACTTCCGCATCATCTTGCTTTTGAACTAGAGAATTTAAGTCTTGAATAAATTTATCACTTTGTTCATTAACAATAATAGTGGATAACTTTTTCTTGTCCTTTTCCAAAGTTACAGTAAGGCCGTTTTCTTTTATGACATTATAAAATTCAACGAAAGATTTTACTATTTTATTATTCTCAAAAATTACATCTGAGTAGACATCCGACGCCTCTTTGTAATTTATAGATTCTGTAAAAACAATAAAGTCATCAAAATAAAGTTCAAATTCATCCTCAAAAAGAGTAACCTCTTCCGGACGAACTATTTCAAAATTTATATTGAATGAACCGGGGGTAAATGGTGTTAGTACAAGTTTCCCATTAGTAAATATATTATGTTCCCTTAAAAATACTTTTGATCCCTCTATAAAATTTTCCATCAAATTTATCGCTTTAGCAACGACATCTAAATCTGCTGAGTGTGAATTATAAGAATCAACTAGCTTTATTGTCAGTTGTTTATTATTTAAAATATCTGAAAATGTTGTGGCATATTCACTACATAGCATATTAAAACTTTTTCCACTAATCAAATCCCGCTCAAATTTTGAATCGTCCTCAGGGAAATACTCACTCGCATTAATGTTATTCTCTAATTCGAAAATTTTAACACCATATTTAACAAAGTTATTATTATTTTCTCTTTTTAGAATGGAAAAGTCATCTTCTAAATAAAACTCTTGAAGAAGTGTATTCGTAGAAATATCAGAAAATAGAGTTTTCAAATTCTTAATAGAAAGAGGTTTTACAAAAAATGTATCAAAATCAATTGCATATACAAAATAATATTTATCATCGATCTTCTTAGTAATAAATGACAATGGAATATCATAGTAATCAAAAATATAAAGATATTCTACTGATTCAAAATCCAAAATACTACTCATTTTCTATACCTCCTTCCTGAGCATCAAGAAAATTCACATCCTGAAACTCCCACAAATTTAAATGTTCTCCTTCTAACAGTCCCACACCATGACTAGGTAAAATATTTATCAACACAGCAACTTTATCTTTAAATTTAGGATAACGTTTTTTTAGTTCTTCAATTGCTTGCTCTGATGCAAAAAACGATAAAGCTTTGGCCTCACATAATTTTGGGGGCGGAAAATTCAAACCTAAATCTACGTGGGTTTTAAAGTCATCTTTTTCAGGAACCTCACTATTACATAATCTATAAAACGAACCTTCCATCTCTTTTGCTTCAGATGGCGGACAAGCATCTGGATAATCTTCACCATACTTCAACATATAATTCCCCTTCAAATTAAAACCAACTATTATTATTTTACTCTATGCAAAGTAAGTTTTCAAGTATCTACAAATATTATAGTGAAATAAAAAGAGAGATTTATCTCCCTCTTCGTTATGCTACTTTAACTTTCCTTTGGTTAGTTTTATGGTTAATTTATACCTTAATAATGTCAAGAGTCCTTAAACTGTACTCCAAACACTCTAGATATGCGTATCAAAAATCATCTCTTCTAACCTCATTCTTCCATCTATTATACCAAAAATAGCATCCCTCGGCTTGGAAAAATATCCAAAAACCAGTCATTCTCCCTTGACTGCCCTTTTTCAAAGCAGTATAATAACACTTATTGAAATTTTCATCAAAGGAAAAGAAAATGTTTAGAAAATTAAAATATACCTTTATCGGTCGACCACTCAAGTCTCTCACAGACGGCGAAGGGGGATTACTTGGAAAAATGCAGGCACTTGCAATGTTATCCAGTGATGCCCTGTCTTCTATTGCCTATGGACCCGAACAAGTCATTCTCGTTTTAGTTAGCCTCTCTCCTCTCGCCATTTGGTGGAGCCTCCCTATCGGTATTTTTGTCCTCTTACTCCTCGCTAGTTTGACCATTTCCTATCGTCAAATCATTCATGCCTATCCTCAAGGTGGTGGGGCTTATATGGTCACTCGGGAAAACCTCTCCCCTGAACTAGGCTTGATTGCAGGGGGCAGCCTCCTTGTTGACTATATGCTGACAGTAGCCGTATCCGTTGCTTCTGGAGCTGATGCTATTACTGCAGCCATACCTGCCCTCCATCCCTATAATCTTCATATCTCTATTTTCCTGGTCTGCCTGCTCATGCTCTTGAATTTAAGAGGCTTGAAAGAATCTGCCAGCTCTCTGATGATTCCCGTCTACCTCTTTATCTTCAGTACCGTCTTTCTCTTGCTTTATGGATTCTTTCAACTATTTACAGGGTCCCTAAACTATCAGGCGACTTCAACCATTGGACAAACTGTTCCGAGCCTTTCCATCGTTCTCCTATTGAGAGCCTTTACCAGTGGCTCTGCCTCTCTGACAGGGGTTGAAGCTATTTCAAATGCGGTACCATTTTTTAAAACTCCGAAAGAAAAGAATGCTGCTCAGACTTTGACCATCATGTCGCTGATTTTAGGATTTCTTTTTGCAGGCATTACCTTCCTAAACTACTGGATGGGTATCACGCCTCAACACGGAGAAACCATCCTCTCGCAAATGGCCAAGGGCATTCTTGGTGATTCATTCTTTGGTCATGCTAGCTACTATCTCTTCCAGTTCTCGACAGCCTTAATTCTAGCTGTAGCTGCAAATACTGGCTTTTCAGCCTTCCCTATGCTGTCCTACAATATGGCCAAAAACAAGTACATGCCTCATCTCTTTATGGAAAAAGGGGATCGCCTTGGCTACTCCAACGGTATCTTAACTCTGGCCTTTGGGGCTATGATCCTTCTTCTCATTTTTAATGGGAATACTGAACGCTTGATTCCTCTTTATACTATCGGGGTCTTCGTTCCCTTTGCCCTTTCTCAGACTGGGATGATTCGCCATTGGAAAAAGGAAAAAGGAGTAAACTTCTTAAAATCTGCCTTCGCTAATATCCTTGGGGCCATCATTTGTTATGCCATTGTCCTCATTTTACTCCTCTTCAGACTGGGTGATATCTGGCCATTCTTCCCAATTATCCTAGTCTTAACCTTCCTCTTTTTGTCCATTCACAACCATTACCAAAAAGTGGCAAAACAACTACGACTCTACGAAGGAATTGAAAAACGCACTTATGACGGTAACCTTGTCCTTGTCCTAGTAGGAAATGTCACTCGAGTAAGTGTCGGAGCCATCAACTACGCTCAAAGTATCGGTGACGAAGTGTTGGCCATGCACATTTCTACTAAAGAAACGGTGGAAAAAGACCAAGAAATTCTTCAGGAATTTGCCGATTACTTCCCAAATATCACTCTGAAGAATATCAATACCAGCTACCGCGACATCATCACCCCTAGCGTTAAGTATGTCAAACGAATCGCCCAAGAAGCTAAGCAAAAAAACTATACCGTTACAGTCCTTGTCCCACAGTTCATCCCTAACAAGCCTTGGCAAAATATCCTGCACAATCAAATGAGCCTCAAACTAAAATACGCTCTCAGATGGCACGAAGACGTCGTTGTCGCTAGCTACTCTTATCACTTAAAAGAATAAATAAAAGCTCAAAATCATTTGTTTTTGATTTTGAGCTTTTTTATCTGAACTTCTCAAATTTTCTTATAGATCAGAGACTTATTCCATGACACAAAACTCATACTGAAATGTATGAATCTTTCACTATCTATACTTGTTGAGCAAAACAAAAGCCAGTAGACTCGAGTTCCTACTGACTTCTTTGCTGAATTTGTTTGGATTATGCAGCCAAAACTTTGCGTCCTTTACGACGACGAGCTGCCAATACGCGACGACCGTTTTTAGTTGACATACGGTTACGGAATCCGTGTTTGCGCGCACGACGAATTTTACTTGGTTGATAAGTACGTTTCACGATGAATACCTCCTCATAGATTTTGTATTCGTTTAGCCGGCTATAAAGTGATCAGTTACTAAACATACTTTACTATTCTATCTGATTCTGATACTTTTGTCAATAGCTCTAGGCAAATGTTTCCAGCTTTTTCTCATGTAAGCCCTATCTACGATACTGTTTCAAGAAACGAGTCATCTTTTCTTGGATTTGTGCTAATTCATCCACACGAGGGAGGTAAACGATACGGAAATGGTCTGGTTCTTGCCAGTTAAAACCGCGACCATGAACCAAGAGAACCTTCTCTTGCTTCAAGAAATTGAGGACAAACTGTTCATCATCATCAATGCGATACATATCGCGGTCAATTTTAGGGAAGATATAAAGTCCGGCTTTGGGTTTAACAACAGATAAACCAGGAATATCTTGAATGGCATTGTAAATGAAGTTTCTTTGCTCGTAGATCCGTCCACCAGGAAGGAGCAATTCGTCCACCGACTGGTGCCCACCTAGCGAGGTTTGTACGACTTGCTGGGCCAAAACGTTAGAGCAAAGACGCATATTGGACAGCATATTAAGACCTTCAATATAGCCCTTGACATGTGTCTTAGGTCCTGATAAGACCATCCATCCTATACGGAAGCCAGCGATACGGTGAGATTTTGACAGACCATTCATGCTGACACAGAAGACATCTGGAGCCAGGCTAGCTACTGAGACATGCTCATGACCGTCCATGACCATGCGGTCGTAAATTTCATCCGCAAAGATAATCAAGTCGTTTTGACGGGCAATCTCGATAATCTCTAACAAGAGTTCCTTGGGATAAAGGGCTCCTGTCGGATTATTTGGATTGATGAGAATAATAGCCTTGGTATTTGAAGTGATTTTTGACTTGATATCGTCAATATCAGGATACCATTCTGCAGCCTCATCACAGATATAGTGGACGGCATTTCCTCCAGCTAGGCTGACAGCGGCTGTCCAGAGAGGATAGTCCGGCATGGGCACCAAGACCTCATCTCCATTGTCCAGAAGCCCCTGCATGGACATGACAATCAGTTCACTGACACCATTTCCAAGGTAGATATCATCAATATCCACATTTGGGAATTTCTTCAGTTGGCAATACTGCATGATAGCCTTACGGGCTGAGAAAATCCCTTTAGAATCAGAGTACCCTTCGCTATCACGCGCATTCATAATCAAATCATGAATGACCTCATCTGGCGCTGTAAAGCCAAATTCTGCTGGATTCCCTGTATTCAGGCGTAAAATCTTTTCTCCATTTGCTCGCATACGCATGGCTTCTTCTAAAACAGGACCACGGATATCATAAGCAACATGCTCTAGCTTGCTAGATTTGTTAAATTCTTTCATCTTTTTTCCTCAATTCGTCAGGATAGTAACATTATACCACTAGAAAGTCGCTACGACAAGCTTCCATAAACAAGGAAGCAAAAGAAAAAACATTGACAAAGAGAACCCTCACCAATTCTCTTTTCTTTTATTTCTATATACGCACTAAGTCTATGACCAACAATATGGTTTAAAATATGATTTTTACTTTACTTCTTTAGTGAAAAGGGTTACAATAAAAGTAAGAAAATTTCAGGAGGTTTCATTATGGCACAACGTTACCAAAATGTTATGGTCGCAATTGATGGTTCTAAAGAAGCGGACTTGGCTTTCGTCAAAGGTGTTTACACTGCTCTACGCAATGAATCCAAGCTCACCATTGTCCATGTTATTGACACACGCGCTCTTCAAAGCGTATCTACCTTTGATGCTGAAGTTTACGAAGAACTCCAAGCCGATGCTGAAAGTATGATGAAAGAGTATGAAAAGCGTGCAAAAGATGCTGGTTTAACGGATATCCACATCGTCATCGAAATGGGAAATCCCAAAACTCTCCTCGCTCGGACGATTCCGGACGCAGAAAACGTTGACTTGATTTTAGTTGGTGCTACAGGTCTCAATGCCTTTGAACGCCTCTTAGTCGGTTCTTCATCTGAATATATTCTCCGCCATGCAAAAGTTGATTTGCTGGTCGTGAGAGAAAGTGAAAAAACATTATAATTATTAAAAAAGGAGTCTAGAGCTCCTTTTTGTTACTTATTATTTCTATTTCTTTCTTTATGTCGCTCATAAGCCTTGAGCTGACGTTGTAGCTCCTGTTTAATGGCAGGTTCTGGAGCATATTTTTCTTCCCAGTCATCTGGTTTTAAAATTTTGTGCGTAACCGGGTCAAAATGAGCTTTTCCATCAGGGAAGACCTTTCCCATATTTGCTTCATGAACAATATCAAAAATGCGTTCTGGATCCACTCCCATCAAAACAAAACTACCGTATGTAAAATACAGTGTGTCGATCAAAGCATCCACTTGACCGACCAGATTTTGCTTAGCAGGCGTCTTTTTCGCCACTTTCTCTGCTGCCTTATCAAGTGCCTCATGCATGCTTGCAAGGGAGTTTTGGAATTCTTCCTCCGAAGAACTTGCCGCGCGGACAAACTCTACTAATTCTTCAATTTTAAAATCTGCGCGGTGGGTTGCACCTTCAGCATCCCATGCCTGTGGCTCTTCTTGAGTTCGTTCATCCATCATGTGGTGGAAGGTCTTGACTTTATTAAAGTGGTAGTCCCGACTGACAAACACTTTTTCTGAAGCTAAAACGCCAAAGTGCTCAAGCGCCTTGTGTATGCCATCTTGTTGATTGCTTGCTGTAATATGCTTGGCAACCTCTTTGGCACTGCTACTGCCATTTCCCATAGCGACTGACATACCGACACCTGCTAACATTTCCAGGTCGTTATCTGAATCACCAAAGGCCATGACTTGGTTGAGAGCAAAGCCATATTCTTTCCCAACTCGGCGAATGCCTTCTAGTTTAGAATTTCCTTGGCTAATGATATCTGCGGCAAAAGAATTGCTTCGAGTCAATTTCAAATCTTCAAAATCACTTGCAGCTTTCTCAGATTCCTCTGGCGTCATCAGCATCAAAACTTGATAAATGGGTTGGTTAATCAAGTTAAGTAGGTCGTCTTCTTTTTGAGGAACTGCCTTACTGACCATCCGATTAAAGGAACGGCTAACGGTTCTTGTCAGAACAGTCGGAATAAAACGACTAACCAGTTGAGAAAAGGAGCCGAGACCAAATGACATAATTTTCGAACCAACAACGGCATGCTCGGTTCCAAGAGCGATTTCTTTACGCTCCTTTTTAGCATAAGCAATCAGTTGACGCAGGCTTGACTTAGCAATCGGACTTGCAAAGAGTACCTTTTCTTTATTAAAAATGTATTGGCCATTGTAGGTCACCGCAAAATCCAAGTCCAAGTCTTCCATCAATTCCTTGACAAAAAACGGCCCTCGTCCTGTCGCTACTCCAACAAGCACTCCTTGCTCTTTGACAATCTTAATCGCGTCCTTAGTGGATTTCAAAACGCTCTTGCGATCGTTGACTAACGTTCCATCGATATCAAAAAAAACAGCCTTGACTTCCATCCTATCCCATTCTCCCCTTTTGTGTTACAATGATTATACCACATTTCAGAAAGAGTGACTAAATCATGCCTAAGAAAATCCTTGTTTTACATACAGGTGGGACCATTTCCATGCAAGCAGACGCCACTGGTGCCGTTGTAACTAGTCAGGACAATCCCATGAACCATGTTTCCAATCCACTTGAAGGGATTGAGGTTCATGCCCTAGACTTTTTTAATCTGCCAAGCCCTCATATCAAACCCAAGCATATGCTTGCACTCTATCATAAGATTAAAGAGGACGCTGATAACTACGATGGAGTTGTCATCACACATGGTACAGATACCTTAGAAGAAACAGCTTACTTCCTTGATACCATGAAAATTCCGCCCATCCCCATCGTTCTAACAGGGGCCATGCGTAGTTCTAATGAACTTGGTAGCGACGGTGTATATAACTATCTGAGCGCTCTGAGAGTTGCCAGCGATGATAAAGCAGCAGACAAGGGTGTACTGGTCGTCATGAACGATGAAATCCACGCAGCCAAGTATGTTACTAAAACTCATACGACCAACGTCAGCACCTTTCAAACTCCAACACATGGACCGCTTGGTCTCACCATGAAGCAAGAAATCCTCTACTTCAAAACGGCTGAACCTCGCGTCCGGTTTGATCTCGAACATATTCAAGGTCTAGTTCCCATCATCTCAGCCTATGCAGGTATGACAGACGAGCTGATCGATATGTTGGACTTGGAACAACTGGATGGCTTAGTCATTCAGGCCTTTGGAGCAGGCAATATTCCCAAAGAAACAGCTCAAAAGTTGGAAAATCTCCTGCAAAAAGGAATCCCAGTCGCCTTGGTCTCACGTTGTTTTAATGGTATTGCTGAACCTGTCTACGCCTACCAAGGTGGAGGGGTACAGTTGCAACGAGCTGGTGTTTTCTTTGTCAAAGAACTCAACGCTCAAAAAGCGCGCCTCAAATTATTAATTGCCCTTAATGCTGGACTAAAAGGACAGGCCTTAAAAGACTATATGGAAGGCTAATCCTCTTCTCTAGAACGCAAAATCAGGAAATCTTCACGATTCCCTGATTTTTTCTATTTACGTTTTCGTGTAGAGCGACGTTCTGTCAAACCATGAGGTAGGAGAACTTCACGTTCTTCCAACTCTTCCTTATGCATAATCTTAGTCAACATACGCATGCTGATAGCACCTAAGTCATAAAGAGGTTGGGCAATAGTCGTCAAGTTTGGACGAGTGAATCGTGCAATCTGAGAGTCATCTGTCGTGATGATTTCAAACTCTTCTGGCACAGATACACCATGGTCAGCCAAACCATTCAACACACCCGCTGCCAATTCATCACCTGTTACAACTGCGGCTGTAGCTTGTGATGAAATCAAGCGTTCTGCCAAGACATAGCCATCGTCATAGTTGTATTTTGATTCAAAGACCAAACCCTCGCTATAAGAATGTCCAGCTTTTTTCAAGGCTTCCTTGTAACCGATCAAACGAACCTTGCCATTGATATCATCGACGAGTGGTCCACTCACAAAAGCAATTTTCTCATTTTCTTTGAGAAGATAGCTCACAGCATCAATCGTTGCTTGTTTGTAGTCGATATTGACACTTGGAAGTTGATGTTCTACATCCACAGTACCAGCAAGAACAACCGGTGTCCGTGAACGAGAAAACTCTGAACGAATCTTTTCAGTCAAGTGATAGCCCATAAAGATAATCCCATCGACTTGTTTTGAAAAGAGAGTGTTAACCACTGAAACTTCCTTTTCATCATCCTCATCACTATTTGCTAGGACAATGTTATACTTGTACATTTCAGCAATGTCGTCAATTCCCTTAGCAAGTGTTGAGAAATAACCATTGGTAATGTTCGGAATCACAACTCCGACTGTCGTTGTTTTCTTGCTAGCTAAACCACGGGCTACCGCATTTGGACGATAGTCCAAGCGATCAATCACTTCTAGGACTTTTTTTCGAGTGTTCTCTTTAACATTCTTGTTGCCATTAACGACACGGCTAACTGTTGCCATCGAAACTCCTGCTTCACGGGCGACGTCATAAATCGTTACTGTATCATCTGTGTTCATTCCGTTTCCTTTCTATAATGAAAATTTCGCTTTCACGCATCTACTTACTCCATTTTATCACTTATTGTAAACACTTTCAAGTATTTTTTAGAGAAACTTTGAAAAAATTTCACAGTTTATTCCCATTTTGAAAAAGCAAGTACGATTTCTTGATTTTTGAGATATTTTGCTGTATGATAAGAAAAAATAAAAGGGGGAGGAAAACATGGCTTTTACAAATACACAGAGACGTTCCGCTAGTTTTGGCGTCGTGACCAGCCTGCCTGACGATGTCATTGACTCTTTATGGTATATTATCGATCATTTCCTGAAAAATGTCTTTGAATTAGAAGAAGAACTTGAGTTTCAACTGCTTAACAATAGGGGGACCATCACCTTCCATTTCTCGAGTCAGCACCTTCCGACTAGCATCGATTTTGACTTCAATCATCCTTTCGATCCGCTTTATCCTCCTAGGGTCCTTGTTTTAGATATGGACGGCAGAGAAACCATCCTCCTTCCAGAAGAAAATGACTTATTTTAAAAACTCTAGCTTCTCGGCGTAAACTGCTGAGGAACTAGAGTTTTCTTTTTCTAATAAATGGAGCGGCTAACTACTAGACCATTGGGTTTTGTATACTCTAAGTCAAGGTAATCCTGATAAGTCCCTGGCACAATGAATCCCTGGGGACTCAATATATCTGTCCCAGCTTTTCCTACGATATAGTCTGCCAGCAAAACACAATTGGTACTGAGAACAAAGTAGGTCTTAAACTCGGATGAGCTGAATTTATAAAGCATCGCATCCGCTTCCTCTTTCAGTTGGTAGGAGTAGGTATGCTTGACCTCTCCCTCTCTTCTTTTCATCAACTGCGAACTTGGTTCCCAAGGAATTAACAAGTCTTCTATCTCTGCTAGACGAGCTTGGATGGCTGCTTTCTGTTGGTCCGTCAAACTCAGACCATAAGCAAATAAGGTCTTCTGACTTTCCCTCTTACAGAGTTCAATGTATTTTTCCCGATTGGCCTTAAATAAAACACCGTCTCCAACCATGCCGAATAAACGCTCCGAGTGGGGATCATACGAACCATAGGAAATAACCTTCCCTTGATAACAAATATCCACATGTCCCATGGCGAGGAAGAAGGAGGTTTCTGATGTATGGACAAAAATTTCCAGATCAACCGTCTGGTCATTTTTTCTTTCTGAATGAACTTCCCCTTCTTGACTTTCATGATTTGCCAGCCACTCATTTAGTTTGCGCAAGGTACTGATAGGAATCAGAGCTGTCACAAAGATCGGCAAGGTCATTCGCATTCGTCGTTTCAGCTTGGGATTGTTTTCTATCTTTTCAAAAAAGAAACCATCCCGAAGGCTACTAGCCCCTAACATGAGCAAGTAAAACCCAAGCAAGAGCAATTCAAAATTCGCTGCATCGTGAAAAGGAGAGATGCTATAAAGCCCAAATCCTATCATCCATACAGCATCGAAGAGATGATGGAGCCGAGGATGAATAGCATTTTTTCGATAGAGAGACCAAGTCACAAGACTAATGATGCCCGTAAACAGCTGGTAGCTCGCAATGATAAAAACCAGGAGATAGAGGGCAAGGTCTTGCAAGATGATAGAGTCAAACACCAGAGCCGCAACCACCAGCTTGGCCAAGGTTACAAAAATGTTTTCCCGACGTTTTTTATCCTGAAACCAGCGAGTCAACAAGTGCCAAACTGCTGACAAGGAAAAGTAGCCCATCAGCAACTGATACCCCATTCGCGGAATAACTTGTCCAAAACGAATCAAGAGAAGCCCTAAAACAATAGCAAGTAGTCCCTCCCCGATACTCTTCCATTTGCTATAGGTCTCAGAAAGCTTAGGCATTTCCTTGCTCCAACTGGTCAACCAAGTATCGAATTGGTTGCTTTAGGATTGGATGGATAAAATGGGGAGCTATTTCCACTAACGGTTCAAGAACAAAGAGGCGCTCTGCTATATAAGGATGAGGCAAGATGAGGTCGTCTGTATAAATGACCTGATCCTCCACAAAAAGCAGGTCCAAATCAATCAAACGCGGTCCCCAATGCACCTCTCGAACCCGTCCCATCTCGGACTCAATTGCTAACAAGGTCTCTAATAAGACTGATGCTGGAAGCCATGTTTCTACTTCAATCACCTGATTGGCAAAGCTATCTTGTTCCACACCACCCCAAGGCTCCGTCGCCAAGACACTGGACTCTTTGAGAATATGGATACCTCGAGTCCGCAGTTTATCAATAGCTTGTTCCAAGTTCGCTTTCTTGTCTCCCATATTACTTCCTAGAGCGATAAAGGCCCGCTGCTTACGACGGTGAATGGTCACCGAGCAGGTATCTAACGGTAAATGCACTGGCGCCCACGGTTTTTTTAGTTCCAACTCAATCTCTTGGACAAGAGGATAGGTCTCAAAGGTACGTTCAACTAGTTTGTAAGCTACCGTTTCAATCAAGTCCTCAGTGGTTTCCTGAAACCAAGTCGTCCACTGCTGACACAATTCTCCGTAATGGACAGATGCTGTTAAATCCAAGTCTGTCGCCGCCTTGGTCATATCATAGGATAAGCTTGCGGAAATAACAAACTTCTGCCCCAATTCCTTCTCACTAGGAAAGAGACCATGATAGGCAAAAATTTCCAAATCTTTAATCTGCAGTTGATCCATAACTAGTCCTTTCTAGAAAAATCCGCTTGAAGCGGATTCTTTTTATAGTCCCATTAAACGATAAGCCTGATCTCGGAGATCCTTATCTGTTTCAAATAGACCACGAGCTACTGTCGTCAAGGTTGCAGTACCTGGTTTTCTAACACCACGCATGCTCATACACATATGTTCTGCCTCAATAACAACAAAGGCTCCCTTAGCACCCAGATACTCCATCAAGGCATCGGCCACTTCAATATTCAACCGTTCTTGAATTTGTGGTTTCTTAGAATAAACTTCAACCGTACGGGCAAGCTTGGACAAGCCTGCCACCCGACCATCTGGAATATAGGCAATGTGCGCCCTCCCATAAAAGGGCAAGAAGTGGTGCTCACACATAGTGTGGAAAAAGATATCCTTTTCTACCACCATATTATCATCGATAATCTCAAAGGATTTTGACAAGTGTTCCTCCGCAGTCTGACCAAGACCTGAAAAAATCTCTTGGTACATACGGGCTACACGAGCAGGTGTTTCCTGCAAGCCCTCGCGGTTAGCGTCCTCACCGACAGCCTCAATAATCATTTTTACAGCTGCTTCAATCTTTTGTGTATCCATTCTCGTTCTTCCTCTCCATCAGATAGGCTCTCACTTGGCTCAAGAAATACAAGGAACCTGTGATAATCCTAACTGTTTGTTTCTCTTCATTTTTATCTGTCAATTTCTGCTCTAGAAAATCCTGCCAACTTTGGTAATTGAGATTTCTAGACTTGGCTGTCTCTTTCAGCACGCTTTCATCAGTCGCCCGACTATCGTCAAAATGTGTCAGGGTAAGCTCGGTATCTGGCATTTCCCCTAGCAAGTCCAGCATATCCTCCAAGGCCTTGGTTTTGATGCAGGTAAAGAGGATTTCCTTATGATAATCCGCAAAGCGTTCTTGCAAGGTTGCCAACAAGGCCTTGATAGCATGGGGATTATGGGCCCCATCCAAAAGCAGCAAGGGGTCACTAGACACGACCTCCAAACGTCCAGGCCAACTTGTTTCCTCCATGGCTTGAGCGACCAAGTCATTACTTGCTAATTCTCGCCCAATCTCCTGACAATAAGTGTCTAGGAGAGCAAGCGCCATCCCCGCATTCTCTATCTGGTGCAAACCAAGCAGACCTGTTTGAAAGCGACCTGTTCTGACAGAACTGGTATAATCAAAGATTTCACCCGCTACCACGCTTTCTTGATGACGAACCTGGTAATCACTTCCATAGGCAAGTCTAGGTGCATTTTTAGCTTCTGCAATAGGGTCGATCACAGTCAAGGCTTCAGGAACAATATGACCTGTCACCAAGGGAATACCTTGTTTGACAATACCTGCCTTCTGCTCCGCTATGGCTTCCAAGGTGCCACCAAGTAGGGCCACATGATCCAGTCCAATGGTCGTAATTCCTGTTAAAATCGGCTGGCAAACATTGGTACTATCCAGAAGGCCACCCATGCCGACTTCCATGATGGCCACATCTACTAGCTCTGAGGCAAAGTAATCATAAGCTAGAGCTGTGATAATCTCAAACTCGGTTGTTCCCTGCAAATTGTCAGCAGATTCCCCCTCAAGCAAAGACTGATAGTCTGCCATGAGGGCCTCCAGCCTCGCTTCTGGGATGGATTCCCCATTGATGCTAATCTGGTCTGTGTAATGAATGAGATAGGGCGAACTGAACACACCTACTCTCAGACCTAGCTTTACGAGCATATTTTTCAAAAAAGCAATGGTCGAGCCCTTGCCATTGGTCCCTCCAATATGGATAACCTTAAGTTTGAGATGGGGATTGCCTCGCAGAGCTAGGAGTTCTACCATTCGTTCCAAACCGAAATGCGGTTGGTCGGTCCGGTAGTGGGCAATCCACTGATTGTTTTCAATTTCGTTCATCTTACTTGTATTGTTTTAAATCTAAATTTTCCGCATCATCTGCCAATCGAATAGCAGAGGCAATTTCAACCGCCATCTTGTGACTGGCTACATCGTGCACGCGCACTACTTCCACACCCTGTCTCGCAGCGATACTGGTTACATGAGCCGAAGCTGTGTCCCGATTGCGGAAACCAAGTTCGGCCTCAGGATTGACTTCAAAACCATTTTCTTCTAGGATATTGATGACAAATCGCTTACGCGAAACTCCAAGAAAAATTGGATAGCCTTGCTGGTGTAGTTTATCCAGATCACGTAGAAGAAGGAGATTTTCTTTCTTGGTCAGACCAAAGCCAATTCCTGGATCCAGCAGAATATTTTCTCTTGCAATTCCAGCTTGATTCGCTCTCACTAGAGCTTGTTCAAAGAAAGCCTTCATCAAATCTTCGATTGGCATTTTTTCAAAGTCAGCTAACTCTTTCTCTGTAAAAGCTTGTCCAAAGCCAAAATGAGGAAATATGAGCGAGCTAGGATGCTGAGGTCGCGCCATAACTGGATTAAACATGATAACCACTTTCGCACCAGCCTTAGCAACCACATCCGCCATTTTCTCATCTCCCATGAGACCCGTAATGTCATTTACCAGATTGGCACCAGCAGCCAAGGCAGCTTCTGCCACCTGACTTTTCCATGTATCGACAGAAATGAGGACATCACTTTCCTTACGAATCGCTTTGATCACTGGAACAACACGCTGGATTTCCTCTTCTATCTCAACATAGCTACTGCCCGGCCGAGTCGATTCTCCACCGATATCTAGCATGCTCGCTCCTTCTGCTATCAATTTATGAGCCTGCTGGAGCGCCTGGTCAAGAGCAAAAAACTGCCCACCATCCGAAAAGGAATCTGGCGTCACATTGATAATTCCACAAATAGCTGTTTTTTCACGGTTGACTTTATTGGACATATCGGTCACTCCCTTAAGGTTCTTTACCATATTATCTCTCTATTCTACCATAAAAAGAAAAAGATGAACACGCTAGTATTCATCTTTTCCAAGCGGGCTAATGGTTTAGAATGATAGACCTAGATTTCTACTAATCAATACCAATAAGGCCAACAAACAAAATGCAATACCATTGAGAATCATATGAAGCAAAATGGACATCTCCAAACGCTCAGTCTTATAGGCTGTCCAAGTCAAAACCGTTGACATCCCTCCATAAATAATCACAGAAGGCAGATTGGTTGGCGTATGGAGCAAGGCAAAGACGATTGCACCAACAACAAAGCCAAGTTTTTCTTTTCCACGGAAGATCTTTTGGGGAATAATCCCACGACACAAAATTTCTTCACAAATCGGCGCAATCAAGACTAGTAGAAAGAAAGTTGAAATCAAGGAACTATTCTGAACTAAACCATTCAGTATTGATTGGTTACTGGTCGTTGTTTCATTCATCATGCGAAGCAAAGCTGAGCCCAACAAATTAGTAGCAAAGATTACTAGATAGCTCAATACCAAGCGAGCTAGATCCTTAGCCTTAAAAAAGGATAGATCAAAGGTAGCAAGCTTTGTTTTTCGCGCACCAATGATGAATACTACCAAAACGACAATAGACAAAGCACCAACTAAGAGTCCTGACTGCAAAAGCGGAAATTGTTTAGAAGTCAACCAAGCGGATAACCCTAAAGGAAATTGTGATAGGACAAAAGCTGCTAAAAGGATGAGGATCCACATCCCTCTGTCCCAAACCTCTCGCCAGATCGTCTTTTCTTTCATGATATACCTCCTTATAGTAAAAGGGGGATAACCCCTTTTCTACTATTATATCATTTAAAGCGCCATACTGATATAGTTAAGGATAAACAAGGCATCCAAAATCCAAATCATCGCGTGCACGTCCTTTGCTTGACCTTTGACAACTTTTGTTAACGTATAAGTCAAGAAACCAACTGCAATCCCTTGTGTGATAGAGTAGCTGAATCCCATGAAGATAGATGTAAAGAAGGCAGGGACAGCTTCAGCCATATCATCCCAATGGATGTTTTTCAAACTACCGAGCATCATAATCCCAACGATAATCAAAATTGGAGCCGTCGCAGCTGATGGAACAATTGCCAAAAGTGGACTAAAGAAACTTGAAATTGCAAAACAAACCGCAACCACCAAGGCAGTTAATCCAGTACGTCCACCTGCACCAATACCAGCAGCAGACTCAACATAAGTCGTTACGTTTGAAGTACCTGCGATAGCACCAATTGAAGTACCAATCAAGTCAGAGTAAAGAGCCTTATCCAACTTATCTGATTGGTGATTTTCACCATTTGTCGCTACGATACCGACTTTTTCACCTGTACCAATCAAGGTACCAATTGTGTCAAAAATATCTGTCAACGAGAAGGCCAGAATAGCCATAAGCGTTTCCGGTAGACGAGCAGTGTCTGAGATTAAAGCACCCAATCCTTGTGAGCCAAGTGCTGCACCAAAGATTGTCTTCAAATCTTCAAAGGCTGCACCCACATGGTTATTAGAAAAATCAATGCTTGATACATCAACCAAACCAACAGCGATAGCAAGAACTGTCGTTGTTAGGATAGAAAGAATAATTCCTCCCTTGATACCCTTGATAACAAAGAAAATCGTAATCGCCAAACCTGCAATAGCCACTAAAACAGCCGGATTATTAAAGCTAACCAGACCTGGAACTGCTGAAGAGTTTGCTGTAATGGCTGCTTGGGCCTTATCAGCACCCTCACCAGCAACTGTATAACTTCCTGGATCAATAGAGAATTTCAAAAGACCAGCATTCTTAATCCCTACATAGGCAAGGAAGACACCGATACCTGCTGAAATAGCCGAACGAAGCGCATTGGGAATGGATTCAATAATCATTTTACGAACATTTGTTAAGGTAATGATTAGTGAAATAATTCCACAGATAAAGACCATAGCCAAGGCCTCTTGCCATGAATAACCAAGTCCAAATACGACTGTAAAGGTAAAGAAGGCATTGAGTCCCATACCTGGTGCTTGAGCGTATGGCAGGTTCGCATAGAAGGCCATCATCAGGGTACCAGCTACTGCACCAATAATTGTTGCTAGGAAAACACCTTGAGCAGGCATCCCTGTCTGCGCAAGCATTTGTGGGTTCACAAAGAGAATGTAACTCATTGCAAAGAAAGTTGTTAAACCAGCGAGAACCTCCGTACGAACGTCCGTCCCGTTCTCTTTTAGTTTAAATAGTTTATCCATTATGAATCTCCTTTTGTTTTTTTACGAACAATATTATTATTATACCACTTATCATTCACCTTTTCAATATGTTTATTTGGTTTATTTACCAAATTGGAACAATTTTTGTTTTTTATCTCGAGTCTGCTTTTCTTCTTTCTTTTTGATATAATAGTAGACATCTTATCTGGAAACGACTAGGAAGGTTTATATGACTAAAAAAATTATCGCAGTCGATTTGGACGGAACCCTGCTGAATAGCGAAAGCAAGCTCTCCGATTTTACCAAAGAGACAATCAAAAAAATTTCAGAAAAAGGACACCATGTCATCATCACGACGGGGCGCCCGTATCGCATGGCAAAAGACTTCTACCGCGAACTAGAGCTACATACTCCTATGATTAACTTTAATGGTTCCCTCACCCATCTACCAGGACAGGCTTGGGAGCACGAAAGATGCTTAACCTTGGACAAAAAATATCTCCTAGATATGGTCAAACGTAAAGAGGATATTCAGGCCGACTTTATTGCAGGAGAATACCGTAAGAAATTTTACATTACAGCTCCGAATGAAGAAATTGCGGACCCTAAACTATTTGGCGTAGAGAACTTCCAACCGGAAAATCAATTCAAACCCGAACGAGTAACCAAGAATCCTAACTGCATTCTCTTGCAAACAAGGGTTGAGGACAAATACGCTCTAGCGGACGAGATGAATCGTTTTTATCAGCATCAACTAGCTATCAATACCTGGGGTGGCCCTCTCAACATCCTCGAATGTACACCCAAGGGGGTAAACAAAGCCTTTGCTCTAGAGTACTTGCTCAATGTTATGAATCGTGATAAAAAAGACTTAATCGCCTTTGGTGATGAGCATAACGATACGGAAATGTTAGCATTTGCAGGCAAGGGATATGCTATGAAAAACGCCAATCCTGCTCTCCTTCCATATGCAGACGAACAGCTTCCTCTGACAAACGAAGAAGACGGAGTTGCCCACGCTTTACAAAATTTATTCCTATAAAAAGGAAAGATTGCAGAATAGCAATCTTTCCTTTTTATTTTCATTCTATTTTCATGAAGGTCACTCATTTTCAGTATTTTTATATTAAATTTTCTATTGCAATTTTCATATATTTTTTGAAATTATTTATATATTAACATTTTGTAAGCCTATTTTCATTGAAAACTTTTACAATTTTCGAAAAAGTAGTTGATTTTTATATGAAAACGATTTATACTAGGTACGTCTGAGGTTTTTTAGGAAACCTATAAGTCAAACATTTTAAAAGGAGGAATGACAATAATGAGTATCGGAATCATTATTGCGAGCCACGGCGAATTTGCTGCGGGTATTCATCAGTCAGGATCTATGATCTTTGGTGAACAAGAAAAGGTTCAAGTTGTAACCTTTATGCCAAATGAAGGTCCAGATGACCTTTACGCTAAATTCAACAACGCTGTGGCTGCATTTGACGCAGAAGATGAGGTTCTAGTATTGGCTGACCTTTGGAGTGGATCTCCGTTCAACCAAGCTAGCCGCGTGATGGGAGAAAATCCTGAGCGTAAGTTTGCCATCATCACAGGGCTTAACTTGCCGATGTTGATCCAAGCCTACACTGAGCGCCTTATGGACGCTACTGCAGGTGTGGATAAAGTCGCTGCGAATATCATTAAAGAAGCCAAAGATGGCATCAAGGCTCTTCCAGAAGAGCTCAATCCAGTTGAGGAAGGGGCTAGTGCTGCGGCTGCTCCAGTTGCCCAAGCTGCTATTCCAGAAGGAACTGTTATCGGAGATGGTAAATTGAAAATCAATCTTGCGCGTCTTGACACACGTCTTCTTCACGGACAAGTCGCAACTGCTTGGACACCAGATTCAAAAGCAGATCGTATCATCGTTGCTTCAGATAACGTTGCAAACGACGAATTGCGTAAAGAATTGATCAAACAAGCAGCTCCTAACGGAGTAAAAGCCAACGTTGTCCCAATCAAAAAATTGATTGAGGTTGCAAAAGATCCTCGTTTTGGTAACACACATGCTCTTATCTTGTTTGAAACACCTCAAGATGCCCTTCGTGCCATCGAAGGTGGCGTGCCAATCAAGACCCTTAACGTTGGTTCTATGGCCCACTCAACAGGTAAAACAATGATTAACAACGTTTTGTCTATGGACAAAGATGATGTTGCAACATTTGAAAAAATGCGTGACCTCGGTGTTGAATTTGATGTACGTAAAGTACCAAACGACACGAAAAAAGATTTGTTTGACTTGATTAAGAAAGCAAACGTCCAATAATTTTAATCTGTTTTATCATTTTTGAAAACAGGATTAAATACTTTATTAAAACTAAATAGAAAAGGAATAAAACCATGTCAGATATTTCAATCATTTCTGCTATCTTGGTTGTAGTTGTTGCCTTCCTTGCAGGTCTTGAAGGTATCCTCGACCAATTCCAATTCCATCAACCAATCGTCGCATGTACCCTTATCGGACTTGTAACAGGTAACCTCGAAGCAGGTGTTATGCTTGGTGGATCTCTTCAAATGATCGCCCTTGGTTGGGCTAACATCGGAGCTGCCGTAGCTCCTGACGCTGCTCTTGCATCTGTTGCCGCAGCGATCATCTTGATCAAAGGTGGTAACTTTACTACTGAAGGTATCGCCGTCGCAACAGCCACAGCTATCCCTCTTGCCGTAGCTGGACTTTTCTTGACAATGATTGTTCGTACAATCTCAGTTGCCTTGGTTCACTCAGCTGACGCAGCTGCAAAAGAAGGAAATATTGCGGCTGTTGAACGCGCTCACTACTTTGCCCTTGTTCTTCAAGGTCTTCGTATCGCTATCCCTGCAGCCTTCCTTATCGCTATCCCTGCTTCTGCTGTTCAAGACGCTCTTGGCCTAATGCCAGAATGGTTGAATGGTGGTATGGCTGTAGGTGGTGCTATGGTCGTTGCCGTTGGTTACGCTATGGTTATCAACATGATGGCAACTCGTGAAGTATGGCCATTCTTCGCTATCGGTTTTGCTCTTGCAGCAATCTCTCAATTGACTTTGATTGCCCTTGGTGTCATCGGTGTTGCCCTTGCCTTCATCTACCTTAACCTTACAAAACAAGGTGGTAACGGTGGCGGCGGAGCTGCGACTTCTAACGACCCAATCGGTGATATCCTAGAAGACTACTAGAAAGGGGAACAATCATGGCTGAAAAAATTCAATTATCAAAATCAGATCGTCAAAAAGTTTGGTGGCGTTCACAATTCCTTCAAGGTTCTTGGAACTACGAACGTATGCAAAACTTGGGTTGGGCTTACTCTTTGATCCCAGCTATCAAAAAATTGTACACTAAAAAAGAAGACCAAGCGGCTGCTCTTGAGCGTCACCTTGAGTTCTTCAACACTCACCCATACGTCGCTGCTCCAATCATGGGGGTTACTCTTGCACTTGAAGAAGAGCGCGCTAATGGTGTTGAAATCGACGACGCGGCTATCCAAGGGGTTAAAATCGGTATGATGGGACCTCTTGCTGGTATCGGTGACCCAGTATTCTGGTTTACAGTTCGTCCTATCCTTGGAGCCCTTGGTGCATCACTTGCTGCATCTGGTAACATTGTTGGTCCCCTTCTCTTCTTCTTTGGATGGAATGCTATCCGTATGGCCTTCCTATGGTATACACAAGAGTTCGGTTACAAAGCTGGATCTGAAATCACTAAAGACATGTCTGGTGGTATCTTGAAAGATATCACCAAAGGAGCATCTATCCTTGGTATGTTCATCCTTGCCGTTCTTGTACAACGTTGGGTATCTATCAACTTTACTGTTAACCTTCCTGGTAAACAATTGGCTGAAGGTGCCTACATCAACTTCCCAGAAGGGCCTGTAACAGGTGGAGAATTGAAGGGAATTCTTGGTCAGGCTCTTAGTGGTTTGAGTTTGGATAGCGTTCAACCTCAAACACTTCAAGGTCAGTTGAACTCATTGATCCCAGGATTGATGGGACTTCTCCTTACTTTCCTCTGCATGTGGTTGCTTAAGAAAAAGGTATCACCAATCGCAATCATCCTTGCTCTCTTTGCAGTAGGTATTGCAGCTCGTTTCTTCGGTATCATGTAATCCAAGCCATCGAGAATATAGATAAAAAAGAATCAGGTAATAAACCTGATTCTTTTTGTGTATCAATTTTTTCTTCTAGTCAGATAATGCAAGCCTCCAATCACCACTGCTAGGATGGCTACATAGACGACTTGGCTGGTTTCTAGAGGTACAAAAGTTCCTCGCAAGATAAAGGTGTTGGCAAGCACTCCTACAAGGGCGGCAAGGCTCAAAAGTACGAGCAAGACTAGTTTGTATCGATTAAAGGGAATGCTGACCTTGGAAACTAGACACAGACCATTGATCAAAGCAAGGAGGAAGCAAATAAATTTGACCTGACCTGGGACAGTGATAAGGAAGTTCGTCAAGAGTACACTAGCAACCAGAATGCCACCACCAATCGCAGCATTGGTCAAAATATCTCGCATAAAATGTGTGCTGACCTTTTCTTTATTGGACTCAAACGTTAGGAAGAAGGATGGAATCCCAATCGTAATAGCTGAAATGATTGTAAACTGAATGGGGATAAAGGTAAATTCCAAACCAAATACCACACTCAAAATCGCAAACACGATGGAGAAGAAGGTCTTTGTTAGAAAGAGAGAGGCTACCTTTTGGATGTTATTGATGACCCGGCGACCTTCCATCAAGATATCATAAAATACTGCAAAGTCATCGGTCAGAAAAACAATATTGGATACACTTTTGGCTGCACTGGTAGCTCCCTTCATGGCGAAACTAATATCTGCTTTCTTGAGAGCCAGAACATCATTGACCCCGTCACCACTCATGGCAACTGTCTTACCCGCATTTTGCAAAATAGATACCATCTTTTGCTTCTGTTCAGGTGTCACACGTCCAAAGATTTCGTGTTCCAAGACCACTCTTTCAAAATCTTGTTCACTCACCTTGGTCATATCAATCGCACGCGCTTCTTCCTTAAAGCCTGCCTTACGAGCCACCCCATATACAGCCACATGATTATCACCGCTGATAATCTTCACTTCAACACCTTGAGATTCGAAATAGTCAAAGGTTTCCTTGGTATTGTCCTTAATCTCATCTGACAAAATGACGTGGCCTAGTAGTTCCATATTGGCTGGACTCGTGATGTGGTCCTTACTATGGGCAAGTGTCAAGATTCGAAAACCTTGCTGTTTTAGATGTTCATAGTAGACATCCATCGGCTGGGTAAAGCCTAGAAATTCATAGGCTCCGAAGAAATAGGTCCCACCCTCTTTTACTTGGACAAAGGAATACTTGTTTTTGCTTGAAAAGGCACCGACTTCTTGAACTTCCCACTTTTTCTCACAGGTTAAGTAAGTCTTCAGAGCTCGGGAAGTTGCATTTTCATCCTCGAAATAAGCCAGATAAGAAGATAGTTTCTCTGCCACATTAGCATCCATTTCTTGGACCTTCATATTACCAGTCGTGATAGTTCCTGTCTTATCAAAACAAAGAACATCTA
This sequence comes from Streptococcus oralis, assembly GCF_026782235.1. GTDB lineage: Bacteria > Bacillota > Bacilli > Lactobacillales > Streptococcaceae > Streptococcus > Streptococcus oralis_CC. The sequence continues at coordinate 95,282 of NZ_JAKUWE010000006.1, forward strand.
CACGCGCCAAGGTCTCTACACAGTATAGCTCCTGTACCAGAACCTTCTTTTTAGCCAGCTTCATGGCTGCTACTGCTAGGGACACACTAACTAGGAGAATCAAGCCCTCTGGAATCATGCCGACCAAGGCACCAGAACTTCCCAAGACGATCTCAACATAAGACCGTCCTAGACTAAAACCTCTGATATAGAGCAGAATGGCAACTGGCACCAGCAAGATAGAGACGATTTTTAAAATCTTATCCATGTAATCGCGCAGTTGAGAAGGGTATTTTTTGAATTCCTTGCTGGATTTTGCGAGTTTGTTAATATAGCTATCGGGACCCACAGCTGTAGCAAGGACCAGACACGTGCCACTGACGACATTGCTTCCGCTCATCAGCTGGTCACCAACCGTTTTAAAGACTGAATCACTCTCACCAGTCAGCAAGGACTCATCAACTTCAATATTCCCTTCAAGGACTTCTGCATCGACAGGCACCTGATCACCCAGATTGAGATACAGGTACTCACCCAGAACGATGTCCTCTGGATCAATCTCAATCGTTTGACCATCTCGATTGACCCTGTACTTACTTTTACCAAGCAAACTCAGCTTTTCTAAGGCATTTTTTGAACGTACTTCTTGGAAAATCCCAATGGCTGTATTGATAGCAATCACACCTAAAAAGAGCATATTTTCAAATCGCAAGGTTGTGGCTACCAGAACTGCCAGAGCCAAGTTCATGGCATTAAAGAAGGTAAAGATATTTGAAACGACGATTTCCTTGGTTGTTTTATAGGGTTTAATGTCGCTGATATTTCGTTGACGATCCTTGATGTCTTGGCTACTTAAATACTTCATTTCTACTCCGATATCCTTTTGTACTACTATAATAACACATATCCTTTCCTCTGTCACTTAAAGACTCAAAATAAGAAGAACTCCCTTGGCAAGCATCATCTATCGCCACTTTAAGAAGAACTTAAAAAGAGGCTAGGATTCCCCTAACCTCTTTTCTTTATACTTTATTCTGCCAAGGCACCCATTGGATCCCATGGTGCAAGTACTATTGGTTCTGCTTCATAAGTAGCTTGTTCATCTGCTGTCAGCAATTCTTTACGAACAACGATTTGGTAGGTGTATTCGTCCATCCAAGCGTCTGAAGCAACAAAGTAACCATCTGTACCGACCTTGTCTCCCCATGAGTTTTCAATCTTCCACTTGGTTGACTTGCCATTTTCATCCAAGTCCACACCTGTCAAGACCATGGCGTGGGTCATCAAGCTTTCGCTGTAATCCAAACGTCCAGCCTTGTCTTGAGTGAGTTGAATGTCCATGCTTGATTCAAAATCATAAACATCTGTTGCAAGGATTCCAGCTTTGCGGTTGCTGAGCTGGCCGACATCTGAACCAAACCAAACAGTTTCTCCTGTTTGCATTTGGGCAATCGCCAATTCTTTCAAGCGTTCCATTGGAACGTTGATGTAGCGAACTGCACGGCTACCAGCCACATTTCCTAACATCTCAACTGTGTAAGATTTACCGTAAGGCTTATCAGCGGTTGGGGCGTTGATCACAGAAACATAATCTTCTAAAGGAAGATTGACATATTTCTTGTAAAACTCTTGTGGCGTAATCCCCTTTTCGCTTTGGTAGTTATCATCCTTATCGCGATAAGCAAAGTCAAATTTACGTGGTGGAAGTCCTAGTGACATAGCAAGGAAATTAAAGATTTCTTGCAAGAGGTCTTCTTTCTTAGCTTGAACAGTTGCTTGGTCTGCACCAGAAGCGAGCAAGTCACGCAAGATTTGAGCATCTTGACGGAGCAATTTGTTGAGGATGGCATTGAGCTCACGGCTGCTGCTAGATGAAACAGACTCAGGATAAACTGACTTAGGAACGACACCGTATTTCTCAAAGAGGGCAACGACCATATCCCATTGACCACCATCTTGTTGTGGAGTTTGGAGTAGGAAGCTAACCTTACGGCTCGTCAATTCTTGGTCTGCAGTCGCAATCACTTGCTCCAAGAACCAGTTGGATTTCTCGTACTTGTCCCAGAAGAATGTGTGGGCTTGTGACAATTCAAAGTTTTCCAATTTGTATTGAGAGATAAGTTTGTGACGGAAGGTGTTGAGAGCTGCAAACATCCAGCAACGACCAGACGCTTTCTGGTTAGTAACCTTGTCCTTGGTCAAATCCAATGAGAAAACAGGTGCATTGTCCACATGACTTTGGCGACGTTCTAGAGCTGCAAAAATTCCATTGTGGCTGGCAGCATTTTCAATCGCTTGGTATTTGACATTTGCTTCATAGTTGGCAAATAGTTTATCAGTAAATGATTCTTGAATCGCGTTCATAGATTCCTCCTTTTATTCTACAGTCTATTATAACTCTTTTCACAAAGGAAGCAACTGAAAACATAAAAAGACAAGGACATTCTCCTCACCTTTTCTAGCATAAATTAAATTAAGCAATACCCGCAAGGAGAACCTCTAACTCCTCCTTGGTCAGGCGACGCCATTCTCCTCGTTCTAAGTTCTCGTCCAAGGCTAAATTTCCCATCGTCAAACGTTGTAGGTCCACCACTTCCTTGCCACAGTAGGATACCATACGCTTGACCTGATGGAACTTCCCTTCAGCAATGGTCACGCGAACCAGACTTTGATTCTTTACTGGATTTACCGACACAATCTCCAGCTTAGCTGGCTGGCAGGTAAAATCCTTGAGCGGAATGCCCTTGGCAAATCTCTCCACGTCTTCTTGGGTCATAATTCCCTCGACTTGCGCCAGATAGGTCTTATCCACATGACGTTTTGGTGAAAGAAGAGCGTGAGCTAGTTTGCCGTCATTGGTCAAGAGCAGAAGACCATGCGTATCGATATCCAAGCGCCCTACTGGAAAAACTTCCTTGGTCCGCGCCAAGTCATCCAGCAAGTCTAGAACCGTTCTATGCTTGGGATCCTCGGTCGCTGAAATAACTCCTTGGGGCTTGTTCATCATATAATAGACAAACTCCTCATACTCCAGCACTTGACCATCAAAGCGGATCTCATCTCTTTCTTCATAAATCTGCAATTTAGCTGATTTTTCTTTTTTACCATTTACCGTCACCCGCCCAGACTTGAGCAAGTTTTTGACCTCTGTTCGACTCCCTACAGCGCAAGCAACTAAAAATTTATCTAATCTCATAGAACTATTATATCATACTCAAAAGGAGGCTGGCTCAATAGCCAACCTCCTTTCCTTTTCAGAGACGGGAAGCTAACTTCCTCTTTCCCAGAAGATAGCTAACACAATCATGGCACCGAGAACTGCTGGGATAATGGCTGTACCATTTAGGCTTGGCCCCCAAGCACCAAAGAGTAATTGTCCTAAAAAGGCACCAATCCAACCGAGAAACATCTTCCCAAAGCATCCCATACGTTCTCCACGATTGGTGATAGCCCCTGCTAGTAGTCCGATTAAAAGGCCGACAAACATGCTTCCAATCATAGCTTCTCCTTAATTTGCCCAGTCTCCATTACGAAAGAGCGGTACGCGTGTTCCATCCTCACGGATACCGTCTATATCCATTTGATTCGAACCAATCATAAAGTCCACGTGAACATCTGAACGGTTCAGTCCTGCAGCTTCAAGCTCTTCTTCGCTCATCTCTGCACCACCAACGACGCTGGTCGCATAGGCTGCACCGATAGCCAAGTGGTTTGAAGCATTTTCATCGAAAAGAGTGTTGAAGAAGGTAATGCCTGATTGAGAAATTGGACTTGGATCTGGTACCAAGGCACATTCACCCAAGGCACGAGCGCCCGCATTTTCAGAGACAAGGTCTTTCATGACCTGATCACCCTTCTCAGCAGTGATATCTACGATTTGACCATCCTTGAAGGTCACTTTAATCCCCTCAATAATGTTTCCGTTGTAGCTAAGTGGTTTTGTAGAGGTTACATAACCATCTGCACGACGGAAGTCAGGAGCCGTAAAGACTTCCTCTGTTGGCATATTTGGCAAGAATTCTTCGCCCTGTGCATTGATAGCACCAGCTGATTCCCAAACGTGGTTCTTAGGTAAGCCAAGTGTCAAATCTGTCCCTGGCACTGTATAATGAAGGGCTGAAAATTGCTCCTTATTAAGCATATCTGCCTTACTCTTAAGAATGGCTGCATGTTCTTCCCAAGCCTTAACAGGATCTTCTTCGTAGACACGACAAGTTTTGAAGATTTGGTCCCAAAGGAGATCGACTGCTTCTTCATCGCTCGCAGCATTTGGAAAGACCTTCTTAGCCCACTCAAGCCCTGCTGCAGCTGCTACAGTCCAGCTAACCTTGTTGGATTGCGTTGCGATACGCATTGGCTTCATGGCAAGTCCCATAGCTTTAGCAGAAGCTGAAAGCTTGTCAGCATTCACTCCGTTCAAGGCACCTGGATCAGATGAACGGACACCGAGACGGCTAGCCTTGTTCTCCAAGAGATAGTTCATCTCAGCAATCTTGTATTCTGGCACATTGTCCAGACGCTCCATCGGCGCGTGGAGGAATTTCTCACGGTTAATCACATCATCTGTCCACTGAACGATAACCTCATGCGCACCCAAGGCATAGGCTTCTTTTACGATTAAATGAGCCAACTCACGTTGCTCCACATCGATAGAGAGAGCCAAGGTGTGACCAGGTTGCACGTTGATTCCGTTCGCAACCAATAATTTCGCATATTTTTCTAGATTTTCTTTAAAATTTGGTAAAACCATTGCTTTCTCCTTTATAAGTGAATAATCTTCTCCTAGTATACCATAAATCCATGCAAAAAGGATTCCGCTCCTGCAGAATCCTGATTCACTTACTGTTGATTGAGCCACTGTTGCAAAGCATACGTATATTTTGCGACAGTGGTTTTATGAGTAAAGAGTGTAATAAAGGCGATTGGGATACAGATAAAGAATCGCAATAGTTCAGCCACTACAGTAACAATGACTGCGGTCAAAATATGTTGGCCCCAATCCGTACTGGATGTCCCTGTATAGTTCCCAAATACACCACGAGATACACGAACTTTTTGGTAGTTCATGGATGCAGAGGAAGCATAGCCAAACTTCGCACTTCCAAAACGGGTAAAGAACCAAGCAAAAGGTCCATTTTCAAATCGTTTGTAATCCGAATACCAAGATAAGGTGTAGTTAGAAAGAAGGGTGTAGGCCGTTCCTAACAATTTCATAAACAAGCCATTTTCTCCGTTCCAGACAATCATTAACATGATAAAGAGATAGCCTGTCAGATACATAGTCCATGGAGCAGACGGCGTATCAAAGTAGCCTTGTTCTTGGTGGGAACTAGCTTGACCTTGTTGAGGAGGCACATAATCTGATTGTTTTGTTCCCTGTGCACCAGGAGGTGTTACATAATCACTTTGCTGTGAAGATTGAACACTCAGTGGTGTTACATAGTCATTTTGTTGGACTGTCTGACCTGGTGGAGCTACATAATCGGATTGTCCACTGCTGACTCCCGGAGGTGCTACATAGTCATTTTTATCTGCCATTTCAATTCTCCCTTAATACTTCTAAATCTTGATCCAAAATAGAGTTGTAATCGCTACTTCCGTCCCGTGCTACACGTGTAGAAACTTGACGCAAAAGTTTTTCGTTAAAGTTCCGAACCCAGCGACCATTGCTATTGTCATTAGAACGTGTATAACTTAATTTCACAACATCCGCGTAAAGAGCTTTATTGACCTGATAACCTTGTTTATGAAGTCCTAAAAGTCCAATCTCAACAATCTCATCAGGTGTATAATCTTCAAAATCGAAAGTGGTCGGAATCCGACTTTGCAATCCTGAATTGACTTGTAGAAACTCATACATTTCCTTGGTATATCCAGCAAAGATAATCACGATATCACGACGATGATCCTCCATAAATTTGAGGATTTCATCTAAAGCTTCCTTCCCAAAACTATCGTTTGAATCCTTATAAAGAGCATAAGCTTCATCGATAAAGAGGACACCACCAAGGGCACTTTCTAAGACTTCGCGCGTCTTCAAAGCTGTATGACCTTGGTAACCTCCAACCAGATTGCTCCGTGAAACTTCAATAAATTTCTTCTGCTTGATCACTCCCTTTTGGAAAAGAATATTTCCTAAAATCCGAGCAACGGTTGTCTTCCCTGTACCAGGGTTTCCAAGAAAGAGTGAGTGCAAGGTCGTATCTGCTACAACACCCCCTTGTTCAGCCCGTTTTTGGTTAAACTCTGCCATGGCTACAAATTGTTCTACTTGCTCTTTGACTTTTGGAATACCAATCAAGCGGTTGAGGGCTGCCATACCGTCTTCTTCCTTATCTGCACCTTCCTGGTACTTGCCTTGATTGAGGACAGCATCAATATCGATATTAAGGATTGTCTCGATATCATCAGATCCTTGGGCCACAACACGATCCGCCAAGGTCTTGGTCAATTGCTCATCCAGGTTACGGATCCAGCGACCATTACTCTTATCTAGCGAACCATCATAAGCACGTTTGACATGACGAGCATAGTAATCACGGTCTTCAAGCTTGTAGTCTCCTTTTTTCAAGATCATTTCACCCAGTTGAACAATCTCATCCCCTGTGTAATCTTCAAAGATAAAGTTGTTTGGTACACGCGAACGTAATCCAGGATTGGTCTTGAAGAATTCTTCCATCTCTTTGGTATAGCCCGCAAAAATAATCATGATATCATCACGATTATCCTCCATAAATTTGAGGATGGTATTAACAGCCTCAATTCCGAAGTTGACGCTGCTACCTTTCTTATCCAAGCTGTAAGCTTCGTCAATAAAGAGGATTCCTCCACGCGCTTTTTCAAGTAGGTGTTGCGTTTGCTCGGCTGTACCACCGACACTAGAAGAGATCAAGTCAGATTCGGTTGCTTCGACAAATCGGAACTCTTCACCAGAAAGAACCCCTGCTTCATACAGAGCTTCCCCCAAAAGACGAGCTACAGTGGTCTTTCCTGTACCAGGATTTCCCATAAAGGCAGCGTGTAAGGTTTGCTTTTCAGGAGTCTTGCCACTAGCAATCCGTTTTTTATTGAACTCTACCATATTGATCATCTTCTTGATCTCATGTTTGACCTTCTCAAGACCAACTAGATTGTTCAATTCCTCAAGAGCATCACGTTTTTCAACTCCGACTTCACCCGTTGCAGAATTAGCTGTGCTACCACCTTGAGCAGATTCTTTCCCAACAATATAGTCTGAGCCATCCTCTAATTCAACTTTAAGATCCCGAGCATCTCCTTGCGCATATGAAAGAGCATTTGTTTTCACAAAAGATGAACCCTTGATACGAAGATTAGGAGCAAATAGTTTGTGAAAAATCATCTGATCTGCGAGCACTACACTATTTGTAAAAGCACCAAATGGAATCTTTTTCTGACTCTCTGTAAGAAAATTTGTTACTCCTTTTAAGGAAGCAAAAGATTCTTTATCAATTCCTAAAAATTCAGTGATTGTCATATCATGAGCTAGAACTGTACTCTCAAATGAACTCAAGGCTGAAATTCTATCTGATACTGTACCAAAACGAACGTTTTTTGTCAAGTTTACTGCGGTAAATCCTGGCATCTCCAATACGGAATTTTCCGACTGCCAGATAACGTTTTTTAGCCAGATTATTGGGTATCCTTTCTCCAGATTACCACCTTTGACTGTACAATTCTTTAAGGTAACCTCTGAATTTCTGACATTGATCGCATTATGATCATATTTTTGAAGATAAACATTGTCTAAAGATATCTTAGAACCACCCACCGCATAGATACGAGATAAAATCGTTGCATCACTAATAGACAATTCTGAACTGTCTATTTTGATCATACTATTGTGTTTCTCAGGGGTAGACATTCCTACATCATTTAATATCACTTTTGATTTTGCTTCTGCATAAATCATGCATTTTTTATTTTCTGAGATAGTTGTTTCGAAATAAATCTGATTGCAGGAAATTTTAGAGCCAGCTAATACTGAAAAGGTCGCATAATTATCTGTTATTTTAAACCATAGATTTTCAAAGGAAACCTCAGCGCCGCCTGCAATCTGAAATGACGCTTCAATCGTATTATTAAATAAGCGCCCATTACCATTTGGATTTGGAACTACATGCCCCACAAAATGAAGGTTCTTTTTAATCACAATGACTCTATCTGTTGGCCATTGAAAGGCATACCCATCCTCAAATTCAATCGTGTCCCCGTTTTGAGCTTTTTCAACTGCATCCATAAAGTTCCAACTATTGTTATAGGGACCTACTAAATATCTCGCCACTCTCTTCTCCTTTTCTTCGTCTCACTATTCATGAAAATGAATTGATTTTCCAACTCACCTCCATCTACTCCCACACAACAAAATTATAACACATTCCAGTTCTAACGAAAACACCTGAAAACAGAATTTCTCGGTTTAATCTTTTAAAGCAGAAAACAATCCTGCTAAAGCAATGGCACCCGACAGAAGCACTGTCGATAGGATAATTGTTTCATCTGCCAGCTCTAGCTGATAGTCAAAAACCTTTTCAGCTGGTTTGTCTTCCGCAAAGATTCTAAGTTTCATAAAGATGTTCTCCGTTCTAACTCTTAAAACAAATCATCAAACAAACTCAACTGGTTGTCCTCTGGCATATTGCCGAGAATCCCCATTTCATCCATCTTCTCAACCAAGGTTGATGAGAGCCCACCGCGTTTGCGTAGTTCTGTCTTAGAGAGGAACTCACCCTCTTCACGTGCTCGCACCAACTGCTTAGCAACGTTCTCTCCCAGACCATCCATTGCTACAAATGGCGGAATGAGGGTATCCCCATCGATGAGGAACTCTGTCGCCTGACTACGGTAGAGATCGAGTTTGCCAAACTTGAAACCACGTTCCCACATTTCATTGGCAATCTCAAGAGTTGTATAGAGATCAATTTCCACATTAGAGGCTTCATTGTTCTTCCGTTTTTCAGCGATTTCCTCCATTCTGCGCTTAATGGCATCCAAACCCGCACCCATGGTCTTGATGTCAAAAGCCTTGGCACGGATTGAGAAATAAGCACAGTAGTAATAAATGGGATGGTGAACCTTGAAGTAGGCCACACGCAAGGCCATCATAACGTAGGCTGCCGCGTGAGCTTTAGGGAACATATATTTGATTTTCCCACAGGACTCGATATACCACTCTGGCACCTTATTGGCCTTCATAGCCTCGATGTAGCCACTTCGCTCCTCTTCGGAAATCTTTAGCCACATGCCTTTACGCACCCGTTCCATGATAGTAAAGGCCATCTTAGGTTCGAGACCTGCATGCATGAGGTAAACCATGATATCGTCCCGACAACCGATAACAGTTGATAGGTCCGCAATTCCTTGCTTGATCAGATCCTGGGCATTTCCCAACCACACATCGGTACCGTGGGACAGACCAGACAGCTGAAGTAACTCCGCAAAAGTCGTCGGATGCGTCTCATCTACCATCCCACGTACAAAGTTGGTGCCAAACTCTGGAATTCCCAGCATACCCGTCGGCGTTCCTATTTGCTCAGGCGTCACCCCAAGCACATCCGTCCCAGAAAAGAGGGCCATGACACCTTCATCATCCATAGGAATTTCATTAGGGTCAATCCCAGACAAGTCCTGCAGTTTCCGAATCATGGTCGGATCATCATGTCCCAGCACATCGAGTTTGAGGACGTTCTCATCGATATCGTGGAAGTTAAAGTGAGTCGTCTGCCATTCAGCCGTCACGTCATCTGCTGGATACTGAACAGGCGTAAAGTCGTAAACATCCATGTAGTTAGGAATAACAACGATTCCCCCTGGGTGTTGTCCTGTAGTCCGCTTGACACCGGCAGCACCTTGGGCAAGACGTTCCACCTCTGCATCACGATAAAACTTCCCATAGTCTCTCTCATAGCCCTTTACAAATCCATAGGCAGTCTTAGCAGCTACCGTACCAACCGTTCCTGCACGGAAGGCATATTCTTCACCAAAGATATCACGCACATCCAAGTGGGCGCTAGGCTGGTCTTCTCCCGAGAAGTTCAAGTCAATATCGGGAACCTTGTCTCCATCAAAACCAAGGAAGGTCTCGAACGGAATATCCTGCCCATTTTTGCTGAGTTTGTGACCACAGTTTGGACAATCCTTATTGGGCATATCAAATCCTGAACCATAAGAACCATCCGTGATAAATTCACTATACTGACACTGACCACAGACATAGTGAGGAGAGAGAGGATTAACCTCCGTAATCCCAATCATAGTCGCAACAAAACTGGAGCCAACAGACCCACGAGAACCAACCAAGTAGCCCCGTTCATTGGAACGTTGCACCAGCATCTGCGATGCCAGATAAATCACGGCAAATCCATTCCCCAGAATGGAAGTTAATTCTTTTTCAATCCGTAAATCAACGATATCTGGCAGCGGATTTCCATAAATCTCAAAAGCTTTCTTGTAGGTCAGCTCGGCGACCGTTTCTTCCGCCTTGTCAATGAAAGGTGTGTACAAGTCACCCTTAACAACCTCAACAGGTTCAAAGATATCTACCAAGTCATTGGTGTTTTCAATGACTAATTTGCGTGCTAAATCTTCTCCCAAGAAGGCAAATTCATCCAACATCTCATTAGTCGTTCGAAAATGAGCCTTCGGTAGCGGCGCTGGTTGGGCATGTTCACCATGACCGATGGTTCGGTTAATCATAGCCCCCTGCCCCAAACTACGGACGATAATTTCACGATAAATTTCTTCTTCTGGTTCGATATAGTGAACATTTCCCGTAGCCAGAACAGGTTTACCAAGACGGTCCCCGACCTCTATCAAACTCTTGATAATAGTTTGGAGTTCCTCCATATCCTTAACCTGCTCTTTAGCAATCAATGGTGCATAGATAGCTGGTGGCATAACCTCGATAAAGTCATAATACTTGGCCACCTCAACCGCCGCATCCACACCTTGGGAAACGACTGCATCAAAAACTTCACCTTCAGAGCAAGCTGACCCTAAAATCAATCCCTCCCGATGAGCATCTAGAACCGTTCTCGGAATTCGTGGCACTCCTTCAAAGTACTTGGTATTGGACAAAGAAACCAGCTTAAAGATATTTTTTAGACCTACTTGATTCTTGACATAGATGGTCGCATGCTTGATCCGAGCTTTTTTATAAGAGTCTGGACTGATTAGGTCAATGTTGAGTCTAGCCAGATCAGTCACACCATGTTTTTCTGCTACATCCTTGATAAAGATAAAGAGCAAACGACCAGTAGCTTCCGCATCGTAGTTGGCCATGTGATGGTGGTCCAGTGCCACACCAAAACGCTTGGTCAACGGCCCCAAACCATGACGTTTATACTCAGGATAGAGATTTCTAGCAAACTCGAGCGTATCGATAACTGGCTGGCTAATCTTAGGCAAACCATGACGCTCATAATTAGCGTTCATAAAGCCAACGTCAAAGGTAGCATTATGGGCGACTAAGACTGTATCCTTGCAAAATTCTTGGAATTCTTGCAAAACTTGTTCTAGTGGTTTGGCATTTTTGACATGGTCATCTGTAATACCAGTCAACTCGGTAGTAAAGGCTGACAAGGGATATCCAGGATTGATAAATTCGTCAAATTCGGCAATAACATTTCCCTTATACATCTTAGAAGCCGCAACCTGAATCAGGTCATTATAGATGGCTGAGAGACCTGTCGTTTCCACGTCAAAGACAACATAGGTTGCTTCTGACAAGTCCATCTCCACTTCGTTGTAAACGATAGGAACACGGTCTTCAACAATATTGGCTTCCATTCCATAGATTAGCTGAATTCCAGCTTTCTTAGCTGCCTTGTAGCCATGTGGGAAGGACTGAACATTCCCATGGTCCGTGATGGCAACCGCCTTGTGTCCCCACTTTGCAGCTGTCGCAACAATTTTCTCTACTTCTGGCAGAGCATCCATGGTTGACATGTTAGTATGAGCATGAAACTCAACCCGACGCTCACCTTCTGGCATCAAATCCTTCCGCTCATAGTGAACAACTTCCTGCACATCCTGCACGTTCATTGTCAAATCGCGTGTGAAGTTATTCATCTCTACATTCCCACGAACACGGAGCCAAGAATTTTTCTTGATGATGTCAAACTTCTGAGCCTCTTCTTCATTTTTAACCCACTTTTGCATTGAAAAACTTGAAGTGTAGTCCGTCATTTTAAAGTTAATCAAAACGCGACCAGTTCTGGTCACCTTATGTTCCACATCAAAAACGACCCCTTCAAAGACCAAACGATTTTCCTCAGTCGTCACATCAATCATCTGGGTAACTTCAGCCTTATCCAATTTTGGTTTTGCCGCAGTCTTTTTAGCCTGAAAATCAAAGGCCGGTTTCTCTTCTACTGGAGGAGGAGCCATCTGTTCCAGTTGTTCCATAGCACGCAAAGCCTCTTCATTAGCAGCCTGAACAATTTGTTCATTCTCCGTATGGAAGGCTTCCTCCTGCTCCTGTGTAAGAGCATCATTCTTTTCGATTTGGCAGACAAAAGCTGGAAAACCAAACTTTTCAAGTTGCTTTGTTAAATTAGGAAGATGATTTTTCTTAAAGTGTTCCTTATCAATCACCTCTGAACCTTCAATAAAGAGCTGATTCCTCTCTGCACGAACTTGCAAATTCTGATAAAGAGACTTAAACCCTTGGCTAGCACATGGACCTTCAGAAAAAGCCTCCTTATAGTAGGCCTGCAAGAGTTCATTTGAAAATTCTTGAGAGAGAGCTTTGATTTCGAAAACAGCTTGATTCCCTGTCTTAGAGAATTCTTCACGAAGCCCTTTCTTTAACTCTAAAAAGATTTCAATCGGTAAAATATTAGAAAATAAAAAATGAAATTCCCAAATCTTACTAATTTTATGAACCACAACACGCTCAATACTTGCATTAACAAGAGCAGGATCCTGTCTCAATTGATCAGAGACTCCTATTTGATTCATTAAAATTTCAAACTTACTTGACATTCAATTTCCTCACATTATTCTCTTACTATTTTACCATAATTAAAGAAAATATATAGCCACTACCATTCCTTAAGCACTGCTAGTTTTCCTAAATTCATTCCTTAAAAACAAAAAAGAAGATTCTCAGAATCTCCTTAACACATATAAAAAAGATACCCTTAAGTATCCCCATACCTAATCGGGAAGACAGGATTCGAACCTGCGA